>JBGSJD010000500.1:0-5369 GCA_041742195.1 Hyphomicrobiaceae bacterium | reverse complement strand
GCGGCTGGTTCCGGCGCGAGATCCGCTCACCCTCTGATCTGAAAGGCCTGAAGATCGCCGCCCCCGAACTGATGTCGCGCGCCCTCGCAACGCTCGAGGCGACGAGCGTCCGCGTCAGCGCCCGAAGCGAGATCGCGACGGCCTTCGGCGCGAACCGCATCGACGCCAGCCTCTGGTACACCCCCGAAACGGACACCTTTCTGGGTCGCGCGCGCCCCGCGACGGCCTACCACTTCCCCGGCGTGCATAGTCCCGCCCTCGTCTTCGACCTGCTGATCGGTCGGCCCGCGTGGGAGGCGATGCCCGTGGCCCAGCGCCGTCTTCTAGACGAGGCCTGCCGCCGCAATCTGGATCGCTGGGCGCAGGGCTTCCCGACCACCCAGAACGACGTCCTCGACCGGATCAGGGCTCAGCGCATCCTGGTCCGCCCGCTGACCGGACCGCTGCGCGAAACGCTTCAGAAGGCAACGAACCAGATCATGGACGAGGAATCCGCGCGGAATCCGATTTTCCGCTCCGTCCGTGAAAGCTACGAGAAATTTCGACGGCAATGATAAAGGCCCTTTCCTGAATAAAGCACGATGCGTCAGCAACGATTGAGATTGAATGAATTTTTGCCTTGAACTGACTTTACAAAATATTCGCACCGAATCTCTACAAACACGATCGACGCCATCCGATATCTGATCCGACCGGTACGGGAGAAGAGAAAATGGGCTCATTCATGAGCGGAATTGAGATTCTTGGGCTGTTCGCGATCGCATTGGCGGTGTTCGGCCTCTGGTCGACCGTGAAGGTCGTGCCCCAGGGCTACAACTGGACGATCGAGAATTTCGGCCGCTACACCCGCACGCTTACGCCGGGGCTGCATATCCTGATCCCGGTCATGGAGCGCGTCGGCGCCCGCATGAACATGAAGGAGCAGGTGATGGATATTCCCTCGCAGGATATCATCACCCGCGACAACGCGATGGTGAAAGTTGACGGCGTCGCATTCTACCAGTTGCTCAGCGCCGCCAAGGCCGCCTACGAGGTGGACAATCTCGATGGCGCGATCATCAACCTGACGATGACCAATATCCGGACCGTCATGGGTTCGATGGATCTCGACGAGCTTCTCTCCAATCGCGACGTGATCAACGCCAAGCTGCTGCAGGTGGTCGACGCCGCAACCGAATCGTGGGGCGTGAAGGTCACCCGCATCGAGATCAAGGACATCGCCCCGCCGCGCGATCTGGTGGATTCGATGGCGCGCCAGATGAAGGCCGAGCGCGAGAAGCGCGCCCAGATCCTCGAGGCCGAGGGTCACCGTCAGGCCGCGATCCTGCAGGCCGAAGGCGAGAAGCTCAGCGCGGTGCTCGAGGCCGAGGGCCGCAAGGAGGCGGCGTTCCGCGATGCCGAGGCGCGCGAGCGTGCGGCCAAGGCCGAAGCCGAAGCGACGCGCATGGTGTCCGAGGCGATCGCCAGCGGCAACGTGCATGCGATCAACTACTTCGTCGCCAACAACTACATGAAGGTCCTCGAGTCGGTGGCCAAGTCTCCGAACCAGAAGATCCTCATGATGCCGCTCGAGGCCTCGAGCATCATCGGCTCGCTGGCCGGCGTCGCCGAGATCGCCAAGGAAGCCTTTGGCAAGGACAGCGGCCCGCGCTCCGGCGGTTCGGTGCCGCGGATCTGAGACACGCCGGCAGACGTCGGCCGCATGCAGCACGACAATCCGGGAGAAGCCTCACCGCTGAGGTGGCGGCAACTCCCGGCAATCAAAGTTGAATGCCACCTGAGCCTCGTGAGCGTACGGAGCCCCTGATGCCGATCGTCGCCTTCTTCGCCCAGTTCGGCCCTTGGAACTGGCTGCTGCTCGCCATCGTCCTCTTCGGCCTCGAAGCGGTCGTGCCCGGCGTCCATTTCGTCTGGTTCGGCGTCGCAGCGATCCTCGTCGGACTGGTTGCCCTCGCCACCGATTTCGCCTGGCAATGGCAGTTCGCCGCCTTCGCGGTCGCCTCCGTCGCGACGGTGTTCATCGCCCGTCGCTTCGCCCGGTCGGACAATGCGCCGAGCGACGCACCTGATCTCAACGACCGCGGCGCCCAGTACATCGGTCGCACGGTCGTCGTCGAGAACGCGATCGAGAGTGGCCGCGGCCGCGTTCGTGTCGCCGACACGCTGTGGCAAGCCGAAGGCGCGGACGCGCCGGCTGGAGCCCGCGTGCGTGTCACGGGCGTCCGTGGCAATGTGCTGGTCGTCGAGGCCGCATAACCCTCGACCGGCGGCGTCCGCGTTGAGATCGGACCCGACGCGCGCTCGAGTTTACCGGCAGCCCCCCCTGCCGCGCCATCGCGGATGATCGGCCTCATGCGAAAGCGCCTTCGTCAACACTTCTGGTCGGCTGACGGCGATCCGGGACCATTCGCCTGGCTGCTGGCGTCGATCAGCATCATCCTGCCGATCGTCGGGCTGATCCTGTGCCTCATCGGCGGCGCCCGCATCATGCAGGGCCTGGAGCAAGGCTGGCTGATGCTGGCCATGGGCGCGACGGCCATCGCGCTCGATATCGTCATTGATTTCGTCTGGGCCCATCCGGGCGTCAGCGAGAGCGACGAGCCCGAACTGAACCGGCGCGGCGCGCAGCTCGCCGGTCGCCTCGCCCTCGTCGCTGAGCCCATAGCGAACGGCACCGGCCGCATCCGGGTGGGCGATACCATGTGGACCGCGGAAGGTCCGGATTGCCCGAGCGGAACCACGGTCCGCATCGTTTCCACGCGCGCCAACATGCTGATCGTCGAGCGCGTGGCCAAGAGCGACACCGCCCCGCCGGCCGCTTAAGGGCCGCTTCACCAAGCCGAAGGACGTGCCGAGCGACTTGTCACAACTTCAATTGATCATCGTTCAGTTTCGTGTTACAAGCTGACGATGACAAGTCGCAACGACAAGGGATGGAATGCGATGCTTCGGCGGTTCTACGATGGTCTGGTGGCACGCCTCCTCGGGCCGCTCGCCTCGGTCTCGCGCCTCACGATGGATGACGAATGGCGCCTCGCGATGCCGGGCTGCCCCGCCGCGGAGGGAACCCGCCCGCATTCGGCCATGATGCCGTAATTGTTTACGTTGTCCCGATAAAAATCGAGCCGACACAGCGATTTAACCTGGACGCCGAGCCCCGGCGTCGACCCGCGAGGCGGTTATGCTGACCACACTGATGAGAACGCGCCGCTTTGCGCCGCTGTTCTGGTGCCAGTTCTTCTCGGCGCTGAACGACAATTTCCTGAAGACGGCTCTCGGCCTCCTGGTGCTCTACAAGCTCGGGGCGGAGCACGGCGCGGCCTTGGTGACCTTGGCGACCGCGGTCTTCATGGCCCCGTTCTTCTTCCTCTCGGCCCTCGGCGGCGAGATCGCCGACAAGCACAACAAGGCGCGCATCGCCGAGCGGGTGAAATTCGCGGAACTGGGGGTCGCCCTCATCGCCGGCGCCGGTTTCATGCTGGAATCAGTGCCGGTGCTCTTCGTCGCCCTCGGTCTCTATGGCGTCATTGGAGCCCTCTTCGGCCCCATCAAGTACGGCATCCTGCCGGATCATCTCTCGACCGAGGAACTGACCGCCGGAAACGCACTGGTCGAAGGCGGCACGTTTCTCGCCATCCTCGGCGGCGCGATCGCGGCCGGATACGTCATCGGCGAGCGGATCGACGCTTCGATCATCGCCGTCATCACATTCGCGCTGGCCATCGCGTGCTGGCTGTCGGCCCGCATGATCCCCGCCACGAATGCCGGCGCACCGGACCTGCGGATCACACGCAACCCGCTCGCATCCACATTCCGCCTGCTGGGTGAGCTGAAGGCCGACCGGCGCCTCTGGATCGGCGGACAGATCGTGTCGTGGTTCTGGCTCGTCGGCGCCGTCGCCCTGTCGCTGCTGCCGACGCTGATCAAGGATCGCCTCGGCGGCACGGAAGGCGTCGTGACGCTGGCCATGATCGCGTTCACCATCGGCATCGCGCTCGGTTCCCTCGTCGCGGCGCGCGCCAGCCACCACCGCCCGAACCTCGCGCTCGTGCCGGTCGGCGCCCTGCTGATGGCGGCATTCTCTGGGAAGCTCGCCTATCTCGTCTGGACCACGCCGCCGCCGTCCGCTCCGATCGGCGCCACCGAGTTTCTGGCGAGCCTCTCGGGCTGGCCGCTCCTCGCCGGCCTCCTCGGCCTCGCATTCGCCGGCGGCCTCTATATCGTGCCCTCGTTCGCCGCCGTGCAGGCGTGGGCTGCCCCCGAACGACGCGCCCGCTCGGTCGCCGCCGTGAACATTCTCAACGCTGCCTACATGACCGTGTCCGGCCTCGCCGTCGCGCTGCTGCAGGCCCAGGGCGTCGGTCTCGACACGCTGTTCCTTGGTCTCGCCGTCGGCAACCTCGTAGTCACGGCGCTGGTGCTGTGGGCCTGGGGCCGCGACGGCGTGCAGGATCTCGCCCGCTTCATCTTTCAGGTGTTGCTTCGGCTCGAAGTGAAAGGTCTCGAGAACCTGCCGCCTGCGGGCGAACGCACCATCATCGCGCCGAACCACCTGAGCCTGCTCGACGGCCCCATCATGCATGCGGTGTTGCCGGGCCACGCGGCCTTCGCCATCGACACCGGCATGGCAGCCAAGCCCTGGGTCAAGCCGTTCCTGAAGCTGATCAACTACTTCACCCTCGACCCGACGAAGCCGCTGGCCACCCGCTCGCTGGTCAACATCGTGAAGAGCGGCCGCACCATCGTGATCTTCCCAGAAGGCCGCCTGACGGTGACCGGCGGACTGATGAAGGTCTATGACGGCACCGCGATGATCGCCGACAAGGCCGACGCCTGGGTGGTACCGGTCCGCATCGAAGGACCGCAGCGCTCCGGCTTCAGCTACATGCGCCCGACGCAGATCCGCAAGGCCTGGTTCCCCAAGACGACGGTGACCATCCTGCCGCCGCGCAAACTGAGCCTCGACGCCCACCTCAAGGGCAAGGCGCGGCGTCAGGCGGCCGGCGCACGCCTGCAGGACATCATGGTCGACACCGCCGTCGAGACCGCCCGCATCGACCAGACGCTCTTCTCCGCGCTGGTCGAGGCCAAGGCGCTGCGCGCGACGGGCAAATCGCCGGCCGTCGAGGACGCCCTCGGCGCTCGCCTCTCTTACGGCAAGCTGATCCTCGGGGCACAGGTGCTGGCCGAAAAGCTGGCGCCCCTGGCCGAGGAAGGCAAAGCGATCGGCGTGCTGCTGCCGAACTCGGCCGGCGTCGCGGTGACATTCTTCGCGCTGCACGCCGCCGGCCGTGTCCCGGCCATGCTGAACTTCACGGCCGGCGCCCAGAACGTGGTGTCGGCCTGCAAGGCGGCGGAGGTGCGCGTCA
>JBGSJD010000499.1:0-2215 GCA_041742195.1 Hyphomicrobiaceae bacterium | reverse complement strand
CGGCGACGCCTGCAACCCCGCCGAGCGGGGCGGCCGACGCCGGGGCCGCCAACACGCCGAAGAACAGTGCCAACGCCGCGAGCGGAACGAAGAGCCTGATCATGTGCTCTCTCCTGAGGAGTGGACGAGTGGTAACTTCAGCCAGAGCCGCTCCGGTCACGATCGGCAGATGTGCGGACAGCAACCGGTGCGACGCATTCCAATCGTCACCGCGCGGGCATGAACGTCAGCTGAACCGCCAGGGTACTCGGCCAGAGTGCTCGACCAGGCTGCTCGACCAGGGTGCTCGAAGTGTGTGTCAGAGCCCGCGTTCGATCAGATAGCGTAGCGCGCCCGGGTGCAGGCGGCTACGGTCGCGGACGGCGGCGGCTGTCACTTCGGGCGTCGTCTGACGCGCCTGTACGACCCGGGCGACGAGTTGCTCGTTGCCGGCATGCAGCGCCTTTGCGACGCGATAGACGATGTCGTCGGCAAGGTCGGCGCGGGCCAGCAGATAGCTCCACGTGCCGACGGTCGCCACCGGCTGCTGCTGGTTCGCGTAGCTGCCGGGCGGCAGCGTCATCGGGCTGAGAAACGGATGCCGCACGATGATACGTTCAACCTCGCTCTCGGAAAAGCCGATCAGCCGGCCGCCGCCCGCAGTAATCCGCGTAAAGCTCGGCCAGCCGATCCCGCCGCCCCATACCGCTGCCACCCGCCCGTCGGCGAGCATCGGCGGTCCATCGCCGGCTTTCTCCAGGAATACCGCCTTGAAGTCCTTCTCGGCATCGAGGCCGAGCCCCTCCATGGCATAACGGCCGATGGTGGTGAGCCCCGATGCGCCGGTGCCCCAGGCGACGCTCTGGCCGACCAGATCGCGCGTCGATCGCGCCGGGCTGTCGGCCTTGACGGCGAACATGCCGAAGCTCGCGTAGATCACCGAGACCACGCGCGCCGAGGTTTTGGGGCGGCGGATGCCCTCGAAGGCCTCATAGGCGGGTACGCCGGCAACCAGCGCAAAATCCACCGTGCCCTTCTCCAGCAGGAAAAGGTTCTCGCTGCTGCCCTTGGTGTTCTGCGTCACGACCTTGAGCGTCGGGTCGACGGCATTGATCACGGCGGCGGCGGCATCGCCGAACAAAGGAAACCCGCCGCCCGGCGTGGCCGTGGCGAGCGAAACGCGCGTCGGTTCGTCGCCTGCGGCTGCGAGCGGCGCGATGGTCAGGGCAAACAACAGGCCGAGAACAAACTTGAGCATGGGGCACCTCCGCCTGCACAGGTGGCGACAGCCTCGCCCGACGCAAGCCACCCCCGGGTCACGAGTTCGTCAGGTGGGAGCTCCGACAGGATAACAGGCGTGCGCAGTGCTGTCGAAACCCCGCCAGCCTCTAGCGTCGCCAACGCGAACGGGTGTCTTCGTCCGGCGGGCTGGCGATCAGCGGGAGACGTCGGCGCGTGGAGTTGTCTGTCGGGCGGCGGCAGGATTTGCGCAGCGGGCTCACATGCATCGGGCGGGCGATCAGGGCCAGCGTTCCGGACAGCGAGTCGCTCGTCAACAGGCCGGCCGCGATCAGTTGCTCGATGCGGCTCTGCACCGCACGATCCAGCGGCGTGCGCCAGTGTGACGGCTGGCAATCCCACGGCAATGCCAGTCGCACGCCGAGCCCGCGCCGGGCGAGCAGCGCCTGTAACGGGTGAGCATTGCTGTCCGTCTTCTTCTGGCAGCGCGTTTCGTAGCTCATCTCGAGGCCGGCCTGGACCAGCGGTCGTTCGAGCAGCGTCTCGTAATAGGCGACCACTGCTGCGCCGGCTCGATCGCGGAAGCTCTCGTCGCAGATTTCGCTCTGCAGTTTGGTTAGTTCCGATCTGGCGCGCTCGCGCAATTCGGCGCGTGACGCGTCGGTGACGCCGAGTTGGGCCGCTGCGCGCTCGAAGGCTGTGTGCTCGCCCTCGCCCGACCAGAACACGATGAACACGACGCCGAGTGCAAAGATGGCGAGGCCGGCAACCAGCGGGGCATGCCAAGTGCTTTCGCTCGCGCCGTCCGGCGTCGCGTCGTCGTAGGGCTCACTGGCTCGCCGGCCGAAACTCATTTTACCGCTCCCGATCGACTCGGATTACGAGCGTACCTGGATGCTGTAAAAATTCTGCGAACGTCCTGTTCGCGTTCGGCGCCGGCCTCGGCAGCGATGCCCGCACCTCGCGCGTCGGGCGCGCCTACAACCCCGCAATCGCC
>JBGSJD010000498.1:0-2036 GCA_041742195.1 Hyphomicrobiaceae bacterium | reverse complement strand
ACCGGCGCCAGCACGCGCCGCATTTCCTCGAGCGCGAAACGCAGATTGACCGCCGTCGGCCGTTGCGCGTTGAGAAACGCGATCTGCGTTTCGAGGTTCGCATCGCTCGGATCGTCCCGCATCGCGAGCGCAAGCCCGTAGGCCGCCGTCGCCCCGATCAGCGGCGCGCCACGCACCTGCATGGTCTTGATCGCCCGCGCGGCCTCTTCGACGGAGCGAAGGGAAATCACCTCGAAACGATGCGGCAGCAGCGTCTGGTCGATCACCTCGACCGACCAGCCGTCGTCGCCGAGCCAGATCGTCCGGTAGTGCCGTCCGCTGATCTTCATGTCGGCCTCGCTTGCGAGCGTTCGCGCCGTGCCGCCGTTCGGCGCGGCGCTGCCGCCGTCAATGTCCCTCGAAACGCATCAGCGCATGCACCTTGATCCCCTCGGCCTCGATCAGCTTGGCGCCGCCGAGTTCCGGCAGATCAACGATGAACGCCGCCCCGAGGATATGCCCCTCGAGCCGCCGGATGAGCTTCACCGCGGCCCCGGCTGTCCCACCGGTGGCGATCAGGTCGTCGACGAGCAGCACCCGCTTGCCGTGCGAGAGCGCATCGACGTGCATCTCGACCGTATCCGTCCCGTATTCCAGCGCATATTCCTGCTGGATGGTCGTCCAGGGCAGCTTGCCCTTCTTGCGCACCGGCACGAACCCGCAGCCGAGGCGGTCGGCCATGGCGCCGGCGAGGATGAACCCCCGCGCCTCGATCCCGGCGACCAGATCCACCGGCTCGGTGCGGTACGGCTCGCAAAGCCGTGCAATCGTCGCCTTGAAGCCCTGCGCATCGGCCATCAGCGTCGTGACATCGCGAAACATGATGCCCGGCTTCGGGTAGTCGGGAATCGTTCGGACGAGACTTTTCAGATCCATGGCCTTTGCTCTCCTCGACGGGGACTGTGCCGCTTTCCGCCTTCTATTGGCGGCTCGCGCGACCCGCCGCAAGTGCGCCCGCACGGGACGAGCGCCCGAAGTTGCGGCAGCCCGCAGCTCACAACGTCGCCCCGGCGCTTTTCTCTCGGCCGCCGCCAAACCCGAATATCGTCATAATGGTAAGACAACGTACATGGGCGTCCACGAGATTGAACCCGTTGATCGGCGCCGCCCTGCGACAGCTTCGCGGGACCGGAGAACGCCGGGAGAAAAGACATGGCCGAGCCCCGCTTCGCAAGCGACGACGACGACCTGCCGCGCACCTTCCGGCGCGAGCGCGAAGCGCGCGATCGGGAAGCCCGTGAACGCGAGATGGCGGCCGCTGCAGCGACCCCGGCTGCCGACGCGTTCGTGTCCCCGTCTCACGCGCCGGTCGACACCTACGGCTACGACTATCCGCCAGCCGGTGACGGGCAGGTGACGGTCACCCGCCTGCGCATTCCGTTTCTGCATCTGGTGGCCTTCTTCCTGAAGGCCGTCGTTGCCGCCATCCCGGCGCTGATCCTCCTCACCGTCCTTCTTTGGGGCCTCGGCCAGGGCCTGAAATCGTTCGTGCCCGGTTTCCGCCACTTCGAGATCATCGTGAAATCCACGACGCCGTGACGCCGGCTTGACGCCAGCCCCTTGACGCCCTTCGAAATCCGGGGCGCACTTCACGGACGATCACCACGTCCGAGAAGGAATCGCCTGGATGCTGCCCATCGCCGGCTATGCCGACCGCCTGTCCGTTCGTCCCGGCGAGAAGATTGCGTTCAAGGTCTCGAGCCAGCTGGATGCCCCCTACGAGGCCCGTGTGGTGCGCGTCGTCTCGGGTGATGCCAACCCGAAGGGCCCGGGCCTCGTCGAGGAGCCGGTAGCAGCTTCAGTTGCCGGCACCTATCCCGGGCGCAGCCAGCCCGTCTATCTCGGCTCCTACGGCCTGATCGACAAGACGACGGACCTCGCCTCCCGCCCGGGCCTGACGTTCGTCGCAACCGTCTGGCCGACGCTTCCCGGCGCCCGCAAGCGCCAGGGCGTGCTGTCGGCCTACGATCCCAACACCCGCATCGGCATTGCCCTCG
>JBGSJD010000497.1:0-2824 GCA_041742195.1 Hyphomicrobiaceae bacterium | reverse complement strand
GGCGACGCCGCCGCGCCGTTGCAGCGACGCGCCCAGCACCGGATAGCGGGCGTTCGGCGAACAGTTGACGATCGGGCAGAACGCTTTTACCTGCGCTACGTTCAGCACCTCGGAATCGACGCCGTTGAGGCGGATGGCGTTGACCCGCCGTTGCAACTCGCGCAAGTCGTGGAGGGTGTGGGCGAGGTTCATCACCCCGCGCTGATCGGCCCCGCGTGCATAGCCCCACGCGACGGCGTCGTGCCGAGCGACGCCACCGCGCCGCTGCAAGGCCGCGCCGAGCACCGGATGCCGGAGCCGGGAATCGATGTTGAGGATCGGGCAAAACGCCTTGGCTTCGGCCGGATCGAGCCATTCGTTGTCGATGCCGGCGAGCCGGTTCGCATGCACATGCCGCTTGAAGATGCGCACGTCGTGCTCGTTGTGCGCGAGCATCATCACGCCGCGCGGCGAGTACATGACGTTGTAGTTGAGCTCCAGCGCGAGCCCCTCCCACAGCTTCATGGCATGCTCGTAGAGCGCCTCCGATTCCTCGCAGAGATAATTCGAGCGGATGATGGTCGTGTTCCGCCCCGTGTTCCCGCCGCCGAGCCAGCCCTTCTCGAGGACGGCGACGTTGCGGATGCCGTGCTCCTTGGCGAGGTAGTAGGCGGTGGCGAGGCCATGGCCTCCCGCCCCCACGATCACGACGTCGTAGGCCGGCTTCGGCTCGGGCTCGCGCCACTGACGCGGCCAGCCCTTGTGGCCGCGCAGTGCCTCCTTGAGCAATGTCCCGAACGAGAATTTCATCGCCTCAGACCGTCAGCGAGTAGGACGTCGTCGTTTCCATGTCCTCGCCGTACCAGCACGAGATGGCCGCCTCCCGTGTGCCGAGATAGCTGATCTTGCCGTCGTCCTGCGTCATCGGGAGATCGTGGCCGGGCACGACAAGCGTCCCGGGCTTCCGCCGCCATTGCGACCAGATCATCTCGATCGAGGCCCGGCTGACCGACGCGTCGTAGGTCATGTCGGTGTTGCGCGAGACGAGTTCCGCCCGGTTTTTCGCGGCATCGCCCGTGAAGATCACGTCCCGTTCCGTTCCATGCAGCAGGTAGACGAGACAGCCCGGCGTATGCCCCGGCGCGATATGCGCTGTGATGCCGGGCATGACCTCGCAGCCGTCGCCGACACGCACCAGCGTCGGCCACGTGTCCAGCCGCTCGACATAGAGTTCGGGCACCGCGGTCAATCCCCACGGCTGCGCCAGCGCCCAGTCCATCTCGACCTTGCCGAGCACGATCCGCGCATCCTTGAAGAGCGTCCAGTTGACCGAATGGTCCCAGTGCGAATGCGTGAGCAGGAGATCGGTGACGTCACTCGGCTTCAGGCCACGCGTCTCGAGGCCCGAGATGATGAGCTTGCGCATCGAGAAGGTGCCGCAATCAACGAGCGCGATCCGCCCCCCGCGCCGCAGCAGCACGACGCTGCTCCAGCCGAGCGCCCCATGACAGACGCTCTTGCCCGGGAACCCCTGCACCAGGATGTCGATGTCCCAACCTTCGATCTGCACGCCCCGCTCCCGTATGGCCTTCGGCTAGCGGCGACCCTAGACGAACGTCCGCCCCGCAAGCCAGCCCCAACTTGGGGCTTGCCGGCCGCGGCTCACACTTCGGTTAAGCTTTCGAAGGCCCCGTGCCTCACTCGTAGGTCTTCTCGGTCGCGAGCGCCTTCTGCACGGCCGGCCGCGCCAGCATGCGGTCGTGATGCGCCTCGAGCGCCGGATAGGTGCCGATCGGCGCCTCGATCCCCGGCCGGAACCGCCAGTAGACGCGGAACAGATGAATGTCGGCGATGGTGAAACGGCCAATCGCCCACTCGCGCGAGCCGAGCTTGCGGTTCGCCACGTCGAACGCGGCCGCGACCGCCTCCGGCCCCTTGGCGCGCGATCCGTGCATGGACGAGGCCGCGAACGACATCCACGAGATCACCTGCGCCTCGGCTTCGAGATCGCCCTCGGGCCAGAGCCCCGCCGTCGGATGCGAGCGCGCGATGTAATAGAGGGTCGCCGCGACCTCGGTCAGGACATTCCCCCCGGCCGTGACGAGCGCCGGCACCTTGCCGTCCGGATTGACCGCGAGGTATTCGGCCGACCGCGTCTCCTGCTTCGACATGAGGCGCGGCACTAGCTCGAACGCCGCTCCGGCCTCGATCAGCGCGATGTGGGTCGCGAGTGAACTCGTAAACGGCGAAAAATAGAGCTTGAGCATCTGGGCCTCCCTGGCGTGCCAGCCGAAAGCTTCGGCCAACCGGTCGCCGAGGGCAAGTACCAACGGCCTGTGCGACGCCCCCCGTCGCCCCCAGACCACCGGAGGAATTCGCATGCCAGCCATGAGCCGCCGCTCCGGCACTGGTCTTTGCGCGCCCGCCTGCTAGCTTCACGCCAAATCGCACGCAGCTTCCCCCTCAGGATCTCCCCTCCATGCTCCCGCTGCTCGGCTGGCTCACCGGCGCGCTGTTCTTCTTCTACGCCTGGGTCCTTCGCGTCTCCCCGAGCGTGATGGTGGAGGAACTCATGCGCGATTTTGCCGTCGGCGGCGCCGCGCTCGGCAACCTGTCGGCGCTCTATTTCTATGGCTACGCGGGCATGCAGATCCCGGTCGGCCTGATGATCGACCGCTTCGGCCCGCGCCGGCTGCTGACCGTCGCCGCCACCATCTGCGGCGCGAGCTGCCTTCTCGTCGCCTGGAGCCCGACCCTCGAAGGCGTCGCTCTCGGCCGCTTCCTGATCGGCGCGTCTGCCGCTTTCAGTCTGGTCGGAGCGTTCGCCGTTGCGGGCCAGTGGTTC
>JBGSJD010000496.1:0-2686 GCA_041742195.1 Hyphomicrobiaceae bacterium | reverse complement strand
CTCTGCTCGGCGGTCGCGGCTTCGCCCCGCAGCTTGGCGAGGCTGGCATCGATCCCCGCGATCTCGCGCTCGAGCTGGGCGATGCGCGTGTCGGTGTCGGTCATCCGCTTCTGGGCGTCGCGAACACGCTCTTCCTGGATGCGGACCGCGTCGCGCATCTGAGCCATCTCCGCCACACGCTGGCGATAGATCGGCCCCTTGCCGGCTTTCAGCGTGCCTTCCGCGCCCCGCTCCTCGGCCATCGCCTCGACGCGCTTGGCGTCGATGGCCCGGTTGCGGGTCTCGAGCTCGGTGCGCTTATCGGCCAGTTCGTTCGACAGCGTCGGGCGCTCGGCTTTCAGGCGAGCCAATTCGTCAGTGAGGATGTTCTTGCGCGACCCGATCGTCGCCTCGTTGCTGCGCGCATCCGCAATGCGCTGCTGCTGGGCGGCGACGGCGCTCTTGTGCGCCTCCATCCGGTCCACGAAAAATTTCTCGATGTCGTTGTCCGCGTTCTGGCTCGCGAGCGAGAGTTTGCGCAGGTTTTCCTCGTAGGCGAGCCAGCCCGGCGAGGCGAACAAGGCGCGAGCTTCCTCGGCCTGGCTGCGGGCGGCGCGCACGCCGATGTCAGCCACCGTGCCGGCCACCTGACGTTGCGCCCGGATGTCGGCCGCGCGGCGGCGTTCGTCGGCCGGAAAGATCGAAGAAAAGAGACTGTCAAACGAGAAGAACACGCTGGTCGCCATGCACGACAGGAACATCACCCAGAGCACGACATTGCGGGCGATGACCTGCGCCGACTGGATGTAGGGGTCGAGAATGGCGCTCCTCTGGTTCAGGAACAGAGCCGCGAACGCGAGCAGGCCGAGGCCCAGCCAGAGTGCGGAATCCGCAAACCCGGAGAGCGCCGAACTCACGGTCGTGCCGGCCGCGAACACGTCGAGAAGGCCCAGCGCATGGGCCAGACCGATGAAGCACAGAATGCCTGCGGGGACCGCGATGTAGCGCTCGATCTGGTAGCCGCCGCCGCCACGGCCCATCCCCGAGGCAAAGCTCTCGCCGATCAGCCATGCGATAATGAGCATCACGCCCTGGATGCCGAACGTCACCAGGAACGAGAGCACGGGCTCGCCCGTGAAGTTGCGCATACCGTCCCAAGTGGTCCAGCCGGAGGCGACCGATAGAACGAACGCCGTCGTCGCGAGCAACGTGAGCTGCCAGTTGGTCGTGAAGGCCGCGACCAGCACGGAGCCGACGCGCGAGAAGAACGAACTGCCTTGCTCGACACCGGCGGTCTTCGGCCTGCGGGCGAGCATCAGGAGTGCAATGGCGAGCAGCACGAGGGGCACGACGGTCGGGGCGTAGGCGGCCACGCTTCGCCCGATCGCGATCACGTCGAGGCCAGCAGCCTGTTCCACCATGTCCCTGTTCCCCGCGCGACGCCGGCCGACTCGTAACCGGCTACCGGACGCCTATGAGGCATGAATCCGGCAGCTCCACGGCAGAGGCGGTGGCAAATGGACTTATTCCACTGCCAAGCACAACCTCACATAAACGGAATGTCCGCGCTCAGCGGAAAATCAGCCGGCGGCGGTGCAGCGACCGCCGCCGGCCGTCACTCCTGTCGGGCGGATCAGGCCATGCGCTCGATGGCGACCGCCGTGGCCTCGCCGCCACCGATGCAGAGCGACGCCACGCCCTTGGTCTCGCCGCGCTTTTCCATGGCGTTGATCAGCGTCACGATGATGCGCGCGCCGGACGCCCCGACGGGGTGGCCCAGTGCACAGGCGCCGCCGTGCACGTTGACCTTGTCGTGCGGCAGATCCAGATCGCGCATGGCCGCCATGGCGACGACGGCGAAGGCTTCGTTGATCTCGTAGAGGCCGACGTCCTTCGCGGACCAGCCCGAGGCTGCGAGCACCTTCTTGATGGCGCCGATCGGGGCCGTCGTGAACCATGCCGGCTCCTGGGCCTGGCTCGACGTGGCCACGATTTTCGCCAACGGCTTCAGGCCGCGGCGGCGGGCTTCGCTCTCGCGCATCAGGACCAGCGCGGCGGCGCCGTCGGAGATCGACGAAGAATTGGCCGGGGTCACCGTGCCGCCCTCGCGGAAGGCCGGCTTCAGGGTCGGGATCTTCGCGGGATCGGCCGAGAACGGCTGCTCGTCGCGGCTGACGACGGTGTCGCCCTTCCGTCCCTTCACCGTCACCGGGGCCAATTCGTTGGCGAACGAGCCGTCCTCGTTGGCCTGCTTGGCGCGACGCAGGCTCTCGACGGCATAGGCGTCCTGCTGCTCGCGGGTGAACTGATAGGACTGCGCGGTGTCCTCCGCGTAGGTGCCCATCAGGCGGCCCTTGTCATAGGCGTCCTCGAGGCCGTCGAGGAACATGTGGTCGTAGATCTGCGTATGGCCGAGCCGCTGGCCAGCCCGCAGCTTCGGCAGGATGTGCGGCGTGTTCGTCATGCTCTCGAGGCCGCCGGCGACAATGACGTCCGTCGGGCGCACATGCAGGGCCTCGAAGGCCATCATCACCGTCTTCATGCCCGAGCCGCACATCTTGTTGACGGTCGTGCACGGGACGCTGTCGGGAAGGCCGCCGTAGCGGGCAGCCTGACGCGCGGGGGCCTGGCCCTGGCCAGCGGGCAGCACGCAGCCCATCAGGACCTCGCTCACCTCGTCCGGGTTGACGCCGGCCCGCGCCACCGC
>JBGSJD010000495.1:0-6535 GCA_041742195.1 Hyphomicrobiaceae bacterium | reverse complement strand
AGCGCGGCGAGAACCGCGGCCGACCCGGCGATCCGCCGCCAGCTCCGCCCGGCCGCTGCGAAGCTTCTACCCATGTGCGTCGCCATCATGCCTGTTCCTCGGACAATGCCCCCACGGCGAGGCGCAACGCCCCTGAGGTGGGCAAGCTGGTGCACTCGTAACGACCGTGACCGGGGCTCGCGCGCCCGGTCGCTACGGCAAACGGCGCCGCCTCAGCGCTTCGGCTGGCTCGGTGCAGCGGTTCCTGCCGGATTGTTGAAATACCGGAAGAACTCGCTGTCGGGCGACAGCAGCAGTCGCGTATCGCCAGCCTTCATGCTGGCTTCGTAGGCCTGCATCGACCGGTAGAACGAAAAGAAGTCCGGATTTCGGCCGAAGGCATCGGCGAACACCTTGTTCCGCTCCGCCTCGCCCTCACCGCGCATCTGCTCGCCCTTCTTGGTCGCCTCGGCCTTGATGACCGTCGCCTCACGATCGGCCGTCGCGCGGATCCGGTTGGCGGCCGCACCGCCTTCGGCTCGGAACTCCGCCGCCTCGCGCTGACGCTCGGCCCGCATCCGGTCGAAGATGTTCTTCGAGTTCTGCTCCGGCAGGTCGGCCCGCTTCAGGCGCACGTCGACCACCTCGAGACCGAAATCCTTGCCCTCGGTGTTCACCTGCGCGGCGATGCGCTTCATCAGGTCCTCACGCTTGTCGCGGACCACGTCCTGGAAGGTCTGCGAACCGAGCACGCGGCGAATGGACGATTCGACGATCGGCCCCAGCCGCGAGCGCACGTTCCGCTCGTCCCGCACCGTCTGGTAGAACTTCAGCGGATCGGTGATGCGATAGCGCGCGAACGCATCGACCACGAGACGCTTCTGGTCCGACGCCGTGACTTCCTGCGGCTGCGTATCGAGATCGAGGATACGCTTGTCGAAGAAATCGACGCTCTCGACGACCGGGATCTTCCAATGGAGCCCCGGTTCCGTGATCACGCGCTTCGGCTTGCCGAACTCCAGGACGAGCGCCTGCTCGTTCTGGTGCACGATGAAGGCAGCGAAATAGAGCGCCGTCGCGGCGGCACCGATGAGGGCCAGGAAAATTCCGAGAAGGATGCGCATGGCTCAGTTGCTCCCCGCGGGCTGGGCGGGCTTCGTCCGCTGCTGCAGCTGGTCGAGGGGCAGGAATGGCACGACGCCCTGCCCGCCCTTGTTGTCGAGAATGATCTTGTCGGCGCCGGCAAGCACACGTTCCATCGTCTCGAGGAAGAGCCGCTGCCGGGTCACTTCGGGGGCCTTCACGTACTCCTCGTAGACGCTGAGGAACCGCGACGCCTGGCCTTGCGCCTCGGCGACCGTCTGCTGTTTGAAGCCCTCGGCGCCCTGCAGGATGCGCTCGGCCTCGCCGCGCGCTTCGGGAACGATCCGGTTGGCATACGAGAACGCCTCGTTCTGCAACCGCTCCTGGTCGGCCCGCGCGGCCTGCACGTCACGGAACGCGTCGATGACCTGCGTCGGCGGATCGACCTTCTGCAACTGCACCTGATCGATCTGGATACCCGAATTGTAGCTGTCGAGGGTCGTCTGGATCAGAAGCTGCGCGTCGGCTTCGGCCTTCTGCCGTGCTTCGGTCAGCAGCGGCGCGATGTTCGACTTGCCGACGATCTCGCGCATCGCGCTTTCGGCGACCTCTTTCACGGTCACCTCGGGCTGCTGGATGTTGAACAGGTACGCTGCCGCATCCTTGATCCGCCAGTAGACCACGAAGTCGACGTCGACGATGTTCTCGTCACCCGTCAGCATCAGGCTCTCTTCCGGCACGTCGCGCACCGTCGTCTGCAAGCCGCGCGACGAGTTGCCGGACCGCATCCCGACCTCGATGATGTTCTGGCGCGTGACCTTCGGCAGACGTACCTCCTCGATCGGAGGCGGAAGCCGGAAGTGCAGCCCCGGCGGCTCCTGGCGCACGAATTCGCCGAACCGCAGCACCACGCCGAGTTCGTCCGGATTGACCCGGAACGTGAACAGATAGAACCCCAGCACCGCCACGATGGGCGCCGCCAGCAACAGCATCAGCGGCCCTGGCAGACCCGAGCCCGGCATGACCTGCTTAAGCCGGTCCTGGCTCCGCTTGAGCAACTCCTCGAGATCGGGCTGCTGCCCGCCTCCGCCACCACCGCCCGAGGGCCCCTGCCCCCACGGACCCTGCCCCCAGGGCCCGCCGCCGTTATTGCCGCCGCCGCCGCTTTTCCAGCCGCCGCCGCCGCTCTGATTGCTCCAAGGCATACATCACCGCCGTTTCTTGAGGATTTTGACGGACTGGCCGCGCGCCAACCTGCCCGGTCGTCCGTTCCGGAGAGCCGTGCCCTGCGCAGCAGTCGCCGTGAAAACACGTACGACGCTTATAGGACATGCCCGACGGGTAGCGCAAACCTGACGGGAACATGGTGACGGGCGGCCAAGGTTCAAGTTTCCGGCACCGCCTTCGCCGCACCGATGCGCTCGTATGTTGCGGCCGACGCCCGGAATTCGTCCTTCGGCAGCGGCTCCAGCGCCACGATCGAAACGAGGCGCCATTGGGCCGCGTCGAGTTCTGGAAAAACGGTGTCCCCGGCCGGTTCCGCGTCGATCACGTCGACGATCACCCGGGTTGCATAGGGCAGCGCCAGCGCATAGATCTCGCCGCCTCCGGCAATGATCATCTCGTCGACCCCGCGCCTTGCCGCCAGCACGCCTCCGAGCCGGAGCGCTTCCCCGAGCGATCCCACACTGTGAACGCCGTCGGCCGAGAAGTCCCGGTTGCGGGTGATGACGATCGTATCGCGCCCATCGAGTGCCCTGCCGATCGACTGGAACGTCTTGCGGCCCATGATCATGGGCCGCCCCATCGTGAATTTGCGAAAATTGCGGAGCGACGTCGGCATCCGCCACGGCATGTCGCCCTCGCTCCCGATGACCCGGTTGCGTCCCATGGCGACCACCATGGTCACGTGTATCGCGCCCGGCGCCTGGTGTGGCATTGGCTCCTCGGCGATCCCTGCTCGGCTAAACCGCGACCGGCGCCTTGATGTGTGGATGCGGGTCGTAACCCTCGATGCGGAAGTCCTCGTATCGGAAACCGAAGATCGACGTGACCTCCGGATTGAGCACGAGGCGGGGCAACGGCCTCGGCGTCCGCGACAGTTGCAGGTCGGCCTGCTCGAGGTGGTTGAGATAGAGGTGCGCGTCCCCGAGCGTGTGCACGAACTCACCCGGCTTGAGCCCGGTCACCTGTGCCACCATCACGGTCAACGCGGCATAGCTCGCGATGTTGAACGGCACGCCGAGGAAAACGTCCGCCGACCTCTGGTAGAGCTGGCACGAGAGCCGCCCTTCGGCAACGTAGAACTGGAACAGGCAGTGACAGGGCGCCAACGCCATGTCCGGAATGTCGGCCGGATTCCACGCCGAGACGATCATGCGCCGGCTGTCCGGGTTCGTCTTGAGCGTCTCGACGACATCGCGGATCTGATCGATCGTGCGACCGTCCGGCGCCGCCCACGACCGCCACTGTCGTCCGTAGACCGGCCCGAGTTCGCCCGTTTCGTCGGCCCACTCGTCCCAGATGCTGACGCCGTTCGCCTTCAGGTAGGCGATGTTGGTATCGCCGGCCAGGAACCAGATCAGCTCGTGCACGATCGATTTGAGATGCAGCTTCTTCGTCGTGACGAGCGGAAACCCGTCGGCCAGATCGAACCGCATCTGGTGGCCGAACACGCTGAGCGTCCCCGTGCCGGTGCGATCCGACTTCCTGACGCCATGGTCACGAACCCGCCGCATGAGGTCGAGATAGGCATCCATGGCGATCGTCCTTCTTCCGCAAGTCCGGCGCGTAGCTGGCATCCGCGTCGCCCTGATGTGGACCCGCGATGCCACCTCTGCAATTCGCCAGCCCGCCGCGCCGGCGCTTTTTCCCCATCAGATTTTACCATGACACGGCACGAGCCGGCCCGACGAGGCTCAGCTCTTGCCCGAATATTTGGCCAGCACTTTCCGAGCCGCTTCGACAGTTGCATCTCCGATCGCCGCCTGCCCTTCCGCGGTCGGATGGAAAGCGCCCGAGTAGAGGCTCGCCAATAGCACCTGGAACCAGTTGACTGTCTTCGTCGGCAGCGCCTTCTGCAGGATCGTCCGGCTGACGTGGAAGTGCCCGACCAGGAAGGCGTCGTTGGGCGTGCGGAACCACCGCTGCCGCGACACGTAGGCTTGGAAGCTGGCCGGGTTGTACGGCACCCACGCCCCGTCGATCTTGCGCGGCAGCCTCAGATCGTCGGCCGTCGAGAGCGCATTGTCGAGCCAGCCCGCACAGATACTGCGGCCGTTGAACTTCGCCCGGTGCCCCTGCACGAATGTCCAGCCATGGGCGCCGCTGGAGGCCTTCATCGTTCGGTCGAGCCGATCCGCCGCCTCCATCGAATCCCGCGCCTTCTTTTCTGACAGCGCGAAGTCATTGACGACCGTCATCCCCGCCCGGCTGTCCGGACAGACCGACCGCCCGTCATCGAGCAGCGTCAGCGCCGGGTACGAGACGAGCACCACCCGATCGGATTGTCCCCATGGCACATGCAGGAGATTGTGCACCGCCCGGTTGAACGACTTGTACCGCTCGCCGAGAACCGCCAGCTGCTTGCGGGCCTCCGCATAGCCGTACACCTGGCCCATCCAGCCACCGAGGCGACGCAGCATCGACTCGTCCGACAGGATGGCGTTGGCGACGAGTCGCGAGAAGCCCACATCGTTGCCGCCGATCGAAACGAGCAGCAGATCGATCTTGCGCGCATGCTCGGCGTCGCACTTGAGCAGCACGAGCCCGCCTTGCAGATCCGGCACCCGCCCCCGGTTGTGGTAGGCCTCCGGCAGATCGTACGCTGGCGCCTCCCGCGAGCCGCACTGCTCGCGCGCGACCGCCGAAATCTGCGACAGATCGGGCGGCGACGGCACCCACTCGTGCCCCTTGTAGCGCAGGAACAGCCCGCGCACGATTTCCGCCCCCGAGCACGCAAAGCTGACGAACGTCACGGCCCGCTGGGGCTTCTCGATCGCGAGTTGCAGGGCCACGCGCAGCTGATGTGAATAGAGCGATCGGTGGCATGCCTGATCGAGCCAGCGGGGATTGGCGTCGATGAAGGCCTTGTCGCCGATGGACGCCCAGTTGCCGACGCGCGCCGGATAGCCCGTCAGATGCGGCTCCTTGACGGGGTCCCCGTAGTCGGCCGCGCGCTCCCGCGAGAACCGCACAGGCACATCGGGATTGCCTTCGCCGGACGCGAAGCTGTCCCCGACACCGACGACGAGCACGTCCTCGACCTCGACCTCCGTCTCCGCGATCCGCACGCCGCCGACGTCGACCGTCACCATGGCGCCGTCCGGATAGGGAATGGCGAGTTTCACAGCCACGTCGCATGGCACGGTGAGCGTCGTGCTGTCGCCGGTCGCGGGACGCACACTCCATGCGCAATCGACCGCCGCCGTATCGACCACGCCCTTCAATGTCGCCACGATCCGGTGCGCCTTGGGATGCAGGTAGTCCGGCTCGGCCTTGCAAGCATGGCGGTTCTGCACCGGATCCCAGCAGGTGCGATCGAGCATCGTCGCGGCCCAACCCTCGCCGCCGTGCCGCTCGGCAAGCGCTCGCTCGGCGCTGAGGATTGGCGTCTGCCGTTCCTCCTCGCTCAGCGCCTCGTACGTCGCCCGGTGCGCCTCGGTCGATTTTGGATCGGTGAAGAAGCGGAACGGGTTTTCGAGCTGCCACGCGATCTGCGGCGTGGCGGCCGCGGCCGGCTGCAGCGCCGCTCCCGCGACGATCGCCGTCACCGCAACGGCCAGTATCCGCAATCTCCGCGCGATCTCGAGCCTCATTGGGCAACTCCCCCGACCTAGATCCGCCCCGTCAGATGGGCCATTGCCAGACGGACGACCCGCGAAAGCGGCGCCACGTCCGACATCTCGGCAATCAGCCGACGCCCGCTCTGAGCCTTGAAATATGGTTCGATCATGGCAAGGGGGAGAAGGACGGCGCGCTGCCCTCCTGTCAACCCCGTGCGGGCCTGCCGCACCGTCGCGAGTTCGCTGCGAACCAGCACCCTCAGGTCCTCCGCGATCAGCGACACCGCCGCCGCCACCCGCTCGCTCTCGCGCTGCTCCGCAAGCTGGTCCGGTTCGAGGTCCTGCCCCCTGAGCCGGCTCGCCGGAAGCGGAAATCCACCGTTGTGCAGCAGCTTGGGCAATATGCCGAGCCGCCGCGCGATGCCATAACTCCGCCCGGCCGCCAACGCCACCGGCCGCAGGGCCGCGCCATCGCCGCCACTGATAAGGAACGCTGCCTCGAACAGCGCCCCGTCGATCTTGTCGATGTAGGCGCACAGCCCCGCGTCGTCGGCCAAGAGCCCCCCCGCGAGATCGAATTCCCGCCCCGTGATCACGGCGTCGAGAAGCGCCATCGGAACACCGCGCCCCAGCACCTCCGCGACCACGGCATCGGCGACCGGGTGCCCGCTCCGCTCGCCGCCAACCCC
>JBGSJD010000494.1:0-17843 GCA_041742195.1 Hyphomicrobiaceae bacterium | reverse complement strand
CGTCGAGGACGGCACCCGCATCCGCCTCGCGGGCGAGGGCGAGGCTGGCGAGCGCGGCGGCCCGACCGGCGACCTCTACATTTTTCTTTCGATCAAGCCGCACGAACTGTTCCAGCGCGACGGCGCCGACGTCTTCTGCCGCGTTCCGATTGCCATGACGACGGCGGCCCTCGGTGGCTCGATCGATGTGCCGCTGCTCGACAACAGCCGAGTCGCGGTCACCGTTCCGTCCGGGACCGAGACCGGCAAGCAGTTCCGCATCAAGGGCAAGGGCATGCCCGTGCTGCGCTCGAACGTGCGTGGCGACATGTACATCCAGGTCGAGGTCGAGACG
Source organism: Hyphomicrobiaceae bacterium (assembly GCA_041742195.1). Lineage (GTDB taxonomy): Bacteria > Pseudomonadota > Alphaproteobacteria > Rhizobiales > Hyphomicrobiaceae. The sequence goes on along the minus strand of JBGSJD010000494.1, from coordinate 17,509 downwards.
CCCAAGAACCTGACGAAGCGCCAGAAGGAACTGCTGCAGGAATTCGAGAAGGAGAGCCACAAGGAGACGAGCCCAGCCTCCTCCGGCTTTTTCTCGCGCATCCGAGAGCTGTTCGAGGGAAAGGGCGGCTGACCCGCTAGCGCCACGCTGGATCTGCCGACCTTGCCCTCCCGTCTCCCCCATGGAACCATTGCCATGGGACGGAAGCACAACAACGGAGACGGCCATGGACGTCGGCATGATGATGGTGTTCGCCAGCTACGGCTGGGACGATTGCCCCGACAAGCAGGTATGGGATGAAGAAATCCGGCTCGCGCGCATGGCCGCCGATCTCGGCTTCGATTGCCTCTGGTCCGCCGAGCACCATTTCAACGACTATTCGTTCGTCCCTGACAACATCCAGCTGATGACCTACCTGACGGCCAAGTGCCCGGATATCGACGTCGGTACGGCCGCCGTCATTCTGCCGTGGCACGACCCGTTGCGGGTCGCGGAGAACGCAGCCGTGCTCGACATGCTGTCGGGCGGTCGCCTCCGGTTCGGCATGGGACGCGGTCTCGCCCGCCGCGAGTTCGAGGCTTTCCGTCTCGACATGGGCGAATCCCGGGGCCGCTTCGACGAGGCGGCGCGCATGATCGTGAACGCCCTGAGGACGGGCTTCATCGAAGGCGACGGCCCGTTCTACAAGCAGCCCCGCACCGAGATCCGTCCACGCCCGCAGCATTCGATGGAAGGCCGCATCTACGCCGTCGCCTCGAGCGAGGATTCGATCGACTCCGCCGCTAAGCTCGGCGCGCACATGGTCATGTTCGCTGATCGGCCCTGGGAGATGCGCAAGCCGATGATCGATAAGGGGCGCGAACTGCACCGGAAGTATCACGGCACATCCCCCCCGGTGCCGATGCTGACCGAGTTCGCCATCGTCGGCACCGATCTCGCGACCTGCGAGGAGGAAGCGCGCAAGTATCAGGGCAAGTTCGTCGAATCGAACTTCCACCACTACGAGTTCCTGGGCGAGCACTTCGCCAAGGTGAAGGGCTACGACAGCTATCAGCAGAAGGCCGAGATCGCGCGCAAGGGGGGCGGCCTGTCCGCGGCCGTGGACGGCTTCATGAAGGCCGCGAGCTGGGGCACGCCGGACAAGATCCTCCGCGGCATCGAGGAGCGCCGGAAGCTGCTCGGCGACTTCGAGATGAACGTCGCCTTCCGCTTTGGTGGCACGCCGTTCGAGGTCTCCGAGCGCGGGCTGAAGCTGTTTGCGAAGGAAGTGCTTCCGGTCATCAAGACATGGCAACCGATGGCGACGTCGGTCGCAGCCGAATAGTCTTCGCCGATCGGCCGAGCCCGTGACGGGGCAGCGGACGTCGACGCCCTGCTGCGTTAAGTCGCGCCGGAACGTGGTGCGCCATGCCAGCCGCTGAGTAGTATGTCCGGACAAGTTGCGGGTTGGTGAAGCCGACTATGGCGCGGCGGGCACGCGATGCCACCCGCCCGCCGGAAAGAGAACGAGGAAAAACCATGTCGACTTCGGAGATGACGGCTGAGCGCCCCCAGCGCCAACAGGCGCTCGACTACGACGCGATCATCGTCGGCGCCGGCATCTCCGGAATGTACCAGCTCTACAAGCTGCGCCAACTCGGCATGAACGCGCGCGTGCTCGAAGCGGGCACGGGCGTTGGCGGCACCTGGTACTGGAACCGTTACCCCGGGGCGCGCTTCGATTCCGAAAGCTACTCCTACGGCTATTCGTTCTCGGACGAACTGCTCCAGGAGTGGGACTGGACCGAGCATTTCTCGCCTCAGCCCGAAACTCTGAAGTACCTCAACTTCGTCGCCGACAAGTTCGACCTGCGCCGCGACATCGAGTTCCGCACACGTGTGACCTCGGCCCACTTCAAGGCCGATCAGCGCCTGTGGGAGATCAGGAGCGAGGCCGGCAAGGTCTACCGCTGCCGCTTCTTCATCCCGGCGGTTGGGCCTCTCTCGGCGCCGACCATGCCCCGCATCGACGGCATCCCGAGCTTCGAGGGCGCCTCCTATCACACCGCCACCTGGCCCCATGAGCCGGTGAGCTTCGAGGGCAAGCGCGTCGCGGTCATCGGCACAGGCGCCACGGGCGTCCAGACCATCCAGGAGGTCGCCAAGACCGTCGGCCATCTCACGGTTTTCCAGCGCACGCCGAACTGGTGCAAGCCGCTCAAGAACCGCAGGATCACCGAGGAAGAACAGCGCCAGATCAAGGCCACCTACGACGAGATCTTCAAGCGCTGTGACGAGACCTTCTCGTGCTTCCTGCACACGCCCGATCCGCGCAGCGCCCTGGAGGTCTCCGCAGAGGAGCGCGAAGCCTTCCTCGAAAAACTCTATGAGACGCCGGGTTTCGGCATGTGGCAGGGCAATTTCCGCGACATGCTGACGAACCGCGAGGCGAACAAGGTCGTCTCGGATTTCGTCGCTCGCAAGATCCGCCAGCGCGTGAAGGACCCCGTCGTCGCCGAGAAGCTGATCCCGAAGAACCACGGCTTCGGCACGCGCCGGGTACCGATGGAGTCGGGCTACTACGAGGTCTACAACCAGCCCAACGTCGCGCTCGTCGACATCAACGAGACGCCCATCGAGCGCATCACGCCGAAGGGCATCAAGACGTCGGACCGCGAGTACGAATTCGACATGATCATCTACGCGACCGGCTTCGACGCCGTCACCGGCAGCTTCGATCGCATCGACATTCGCGGCACGGACGGCCTCGCGCTGAAGGACCGTTGGAAGGGCTCGATCGAGACGTTCCTCGGCATCATGGTCGATCGCTTTCCGAACATGATGATGCTCGTTGGCCCACACACCGCGCTCGGCAACATTCCGCGCTCGATCGAATACAACGTCGAATGGGTGGCCGGGCTACTGGGATACATGCAGCAGCACGACCTGTCGTTCGCCGAACCGACGCCAGGCGCCGTCGAGGAATGGACCGCGAACGTGCGCCACCATGCCGAAGGGCTGCTCTCGAACGAGATCGATTCCTGGATGACCGGCGTCAATCGCAACGTCGACGGCAAGACCACGCGAATCGTGGCTCGCTACAGCGGCAGCGCACCGGCCTATCGGGCCTGGTGTGACCGCGTCGCGGCCGAGAACTACAAGGGCGTCGCCTTCGCCTGAGTGCGCCCCGATCGGGAGGACCGCGCACGGCTGCACGGCGCGCGTGCGCAGCGTTACTTCCGGCCGCCGGGCGCGAAGGCCGCCTTGAGCAGCGTCTCGACTTCTGTGATCGCGGCAGCCCGCGCGACCGGATCCGTGCCGATCTCGACCTTGCCGTCGCCCCGCGCGGAAAGGCCGACACCGCGTCGCGTTCGCCGTGGCGAGTCTGGAGCATCGAAGCCATGCACCGCGCCCGCATACTCGATCAGCCGGACGTCCGGAAACTTTGCGACGAGCGCGCGGCATCGGTCCGCCGGCGTCCAGTCGTCGGCGCTCCCGATCAGAATCGTCAACGGAGCCCGACCGGCAAACGCATCGCGCTCGGCCGCTGGCCGACACCCCGGATAGAAGGCGACCGCCACTCTGGGCGCGACCGGCACGCGCATGTCATCGGGGCGCCCGACCAGCTCGAGCACGCTCGAACCGCCATTGGACCAGCCGACGACCGCAAGCCGGCTGCCATCGACGAACGCCTGTCGGGCCAACCATGCCAGCGTCGCGGCGGCGTCCCGCGCCCGATGCCTCGGCCGGATGGGCCGTGTCGTCCCGTCGAGCGTGCAGATCTGTCGGTAACCACGCGGATTGAAGCTGTCCGGGAACACGACCACATACCCGGCGGTAGCCCACCGCCGCCCCCAGTCGAGCTCCCGCTTCGAGAATTGCCCGCTCTTGTTGAACAGCCCCCCGCAGCCGTGCAGCCCGACAATCGCCGGCCAGGGACCGCTTCCGTCGGGTTTGAGCACGTAGGCGTCGATCGTAGCCGCCCGGGCGCCCTTAACGTCGATCGGCTGCACCTCGTAACCGGCGGGCGGCTCGGCCTGTGCCGTGCCAGCCAGACAGAGGCCGGTAACAAGACCGATCCCGACACGACGGAACGTCGAAGTCGCACCACCCATGGCTGTCCCCCTGCCCATTGATCCGGCTTACCCGCCGCGCAGGATGTCATGGCGAGCCGAACTCTGGCTACGCCGGACAACAAAAAACGGCGCCGCGATTGCAGCGCCGTCTTGCAGAACCCGTTCGAAAAACCGCACCGACAAGGGTGCACCAACCGTCAGTTGAGCTTGCCCCGCACGTCGCGGATCGCCTGATCGACGATCCCACTCGCGGTTTCGTTCTGAACGCGTGCGGCCAGCATACGCTCCGCCGCTGCGGTCGCAGCCTCGACCACCGCGCCGCGCACCTCGGCCACAGCCTGAGCCTCGGCGCGAGCGATCTTTTCTTCCGCGATCCGCGAGCGCCGCTCGATCGACTCCTTCAGGGCCCGCTCGGCCTGCTCCTTGATCGCGGTCGCCTCGCGCTCGGCCTCTTCGATGATGGCCTTCGCCTCGTCGTCGGCCCGGCGCTGCTTCTGCTGGTAATCCGCAAGCAGATCCTGGGCTTCCTCACGCAACCGGCGGGCCTCATCGAGCTCCTTGCGGATTGCATCGGCGCGGGCATCGAGCGCGCTCGCGACTAGCCCCGGCACCTTCATGTAGACGAGGAGGCCGACGAACAAGAAAAAGGCGACAGCGACCCAGAATTCGGGTGTCATGATCTCGTACCCTTCAGACGGCGTTTTCGGACGTCGGAGCTGGCCGCACGGAAGGGGCGCCGGCCGATTGGCCGATCAGGCGCTCCACGATTGCGGCGGCCGTCTCGGATGCAATCTGATCGACGCTGGCCATCGCCTGCGACTTGGTCGCGGCAATCCGCGCCTCTGTCTCGGCGAGCTTGACCGCATTGGCTTCGTCCACCCGGCGCTTTTCGCGATCGAGCTCTGCATCGGCCGTATCGCGCATCGACTTGGCCATCGTCTGGGCCTTGTTGCGCGCGTCCGCCAGAGACTTCTCGTAGGACTTCAGCGCCGCATCCGTCTCGGCCTTCAGCCTCTCGGCCTCGGCCAGATCGCGCTGGATCCGCTCGCGGCGCTCGGCGAGCACCGACCCGACACGCGGCAGGGCGATCCGCGACATGACGAGGTAGAGAAACCCGAACGTCAGGGCGAGCCAAACGAGCTGCGGCGCAAATGTGCTCGAATCGAAGGGCGGAAACTTGCTCTGCCCATGATGCCCATCGGCAGCCACGGCTGTCGAAGTGGCAGTCGGAACGTGCCCGCCGGCAGTGGTGTACGTCGTCGTGCTGGATGCCATGGCTCGTCCGATTGCTGGTCGTCGACGTGGACTGGCGACGCTCATGCCCCTCGACAGTGTTCGCAGGTCGACCGATCGATCGTCCGGCGCGAACAGAAAGGCATCGTCGCAAGGCCACCGATAAACGTCGTAAGCATCGCTGGAACAGGTCGTTCACAACGACGAACAATCGCTGTGGCGACCGCCGCGAGTCGCCGGCTCCAGTCCCGCGAACGAATCTGGAGCCGGCTCCCGAAAGTTAGAGAACGAACAGGATCAGCAGCGCGACGAGCAGCGAGAAGATGCCCAGAGCTTCCGTCAGGGCGAAGCCGAGGAGCAGCGTGCCACGCTGGCTGTCGGCGGCCGACGGGTTGCGCAGCGCGCCCGACAGGAACTGACCGAACAGGTTCCCGAGGCCGAGCGCGGTGCCAGCCATGCCGAGGCAAGCAAGACCAGCGCCAATCGCCTTACCAATGACCGGATCCATCGTATTCTCCTGTGTGAAGGTTGGGTGTTTGGGAGTGGGAAGCGACGTCAGTGATGTCCGCCATGGACGGCATCACTCAGGTAGACGCTCGTCAGCACGGCGAAGACGTAGGCCTGCAGAACGGCGACGAGAACCTCGAGCGCGGTGAGCGCGGTCGTCAGCAGCAGCGGCAACGGCGCGATGATGCCCCATGCACCGGCAGCCAGCAGCGACGCGACGAAGCCTGCGAAGATCTTGAGCGCGATATGGCCTGCCAGCATGTTGGCGAAGAGCCGAACCGACAGCGTCAGCGGCCGCGCGAGGAACGACACGATCTCGATCGGAATCATGAGCGGCAACAGGACGGGCGGCACATCGGGCACGAACAGCTTGAGAAAACCGAGACCATGCTGCCAGAGGCCATAGATGATCACGATTCCGATCACGAGAAGGGCCAGCGCCGCCGTGACGACGAGCTGGCTGGTCACGGTGAAGCTGCCGGGCACCATGCCGAGCAGATTGCAGAGCAGAACGAACATGAACAGCGAGAAGACGAGCGGGAAGAACTTCATCCCTTCCTCGCCGACGTTGTCCCGGACAGTCGAGGCGACGAACTCGTAGGCCATCTCGGCCATCGACTGCATGCGCCCTGGCACGAGTGCCCGCTCCCGCATGGCGACCACCATGAAGCCCGACGCGAGCACCACTGCGCCCACCATGAACGCCGAGGCGTTCGTGAATGACGCATCGATCCCGGCGAAGTCCAGCGGGATCAATGTCTTGATGTTGAATTGCTCGATAGGACTTGCCACGTCGTGCTCACCCCGGCTTGGCGTCTCATTTGTCCTTGTCCGCACCACCGCTGGCGGGCGGCGTGGACGGCGTCTTCTGCTGCATCGCCCCTACGACCAGATTTCGCATCCCGGCCGCAGTCCCGATGAGGAAAAACAGAATGAACAGCCAGGGCTTGGTATGAAGCCAGCTATCCAGGTACCAGCCTATCGCACCCCCGACCACGACGCCGCCCACCAGTTCGGAGGACAACTTCATGGCCCGTCCCATCGCCTCGCTGCGCCCGGTCCGACCCTTGGCCTCGGGGCGCTGCCCATGTTCCGTCTGACGCGCCTCTCGAAGCTTGCGGCCGAGATCGCTCGACCGGTCTTCGAGCGCAGCCCGTTCCTCCGGCGTTAGATCGCCTTGAGGCCCCTTGCCGGGCGCACCGTTGACAGACATGGATTTTCTCGCCGATGGAACAGGTGACCGGAACAGCGTGCCCCGGCACGGCGGCAATGATCTGCGGCGCGGACCATAGTGACGGGGCCCAAGGGTGTCAACAAAACGCCCAAGTTCATCGCACGCCCGACAGAGTGGCGAAAGCGCGCAGCCCCCGACACCTGGCGGACCATCCGCGCAGCAAGCGGTCGGATGCCGCCTAGGCCGTTGCAATGGATCGGAAAATCCGAAGACTTTCAAAGCCGCCAACGGGTTCGAGCTGCCCCTCCGCGACCATCGCCGCGGCGATCCGTTCGGCGACGTCGAAGGCATAGGATCCGGCATAGAACGCGACCAGACGCGGCCCCTTGAGCTTGCCGACGAGCAACCGCACCATTTCGTCGTCGGTCAGCGCCCCATAGGCGTCGTTTTTCTCGGTCCGGAACTCGCCGACATGAAACAGCGTGACGATGTCGAACTCGGGCAGAAGCCGGGCATCGAGCTGGTAGATGTCGCCGAACAACACCTTGTAGCTCCGGCCGACTTCGGGCCGTTCGATGATGAGCTTCTCATAGTCGTCGTGCTCCGGCGGCGACGCTGTGATCCCGAGGACGGCATTGCCGGTACGGGCTTCATGGCAACGCAGCCCCACGACGTGATGCCCACCGGTCCCGAAGTGGAAGATCGTGCGGTCGCGATGCCCTTCAGCCTCGAGATACTTGAGGAAATGCACGTCGCAGGGGCACTGCGCCTCGTCGAGATACCAGTTCACGTCCCAGATATTGAGTTGCGCCACGTTCAGTCCTCCCATGCACTGCATTGAATGCGGCCGTCCTCGACCGCCCGAAATTGCATTGTCCCAACGCCACCGAACGGAGCCACATCAGGCCGGCTCCGGCTCGAGGCGCGCGATCACGGGCACCGCTCCGCTGCGATCGATCTCGAACGGAACGATGTCTTGAAGCTGCGCGCGGGGGCGCTGGCTGAAACTGATCAGAGTCACGCCGGGGAGACGGGCCGTGATCCGGCTTTCCAGCTCCAGCTGTGACCTCTCGTCCAGTGCCGCCAGCGCGTCGTCCATCAGGATCACGTCCGGCTTCTGGATCAGCAAACGTGCCACGCAAAGCCGTTGCCGCTCGCCGTTCCCGAGGAGCTGGTCCCACCGTTCGACGGTGTCGAGACGGTCGGTGAGATGCTTGAGCCCGGTATCGCCGAGCGCCTGCCGGAGATCCGCCTCTGAAGGCTCGACGTCGCCTACCGGATACGTGAGCGCATTGCGAAGCGACCCGAGCGGCACGTAGGGCTTCTGCGGAACCACCATGACGCTGGCTCCGGGCGGCAGGGCGATCTCGCCGCGCCCCCACGGCCAGAGCCCTGCCATCGCCCGGACGAGCACGGATTTTCCGGTGCTGGTGCTCCCCTGGATATGCGCCCTCTGACCGAACGGCAGAACGAGGCTGCCGGCCGCCACGAGCGCCTGCCCGCGCGTATCGTCGACCCGGAACCCGGTCAGCCGGATCTCGTCGGGCGCGCCACGAACGAATGCAATCCGGCCGCTTCCCACTTCGGCGAGCCGCTCGTCGAGCCCCGCGGATGCTTCGACCAGCTCCATCACGCGGCGCGCCGAGGCGAACCATTCCGAGAGCCGGCTGTAGTTGTCGACGATCCACGAGATCGCGAGCTGCACCTGGACGAACGCCGCCGCAAGCTGCACCACCTCGCCGAGCGTGAATTCGCCGGCAAAGTACTTCGGCGCCGCAAACAGCAGCGGCACGACGGGAATCATCGGGCCACTCGCGTTGGTGACCCAGGTGATGATCCCGTGCTGACGAACGATGGCGAGCCAGCGTTCGACGACCGTGCCGTAGAGCGTCTTGAGCGCCGCCTCCTCGGCCTTGCTGCCCCCGATCAGCGCGACGCTCTCGGCGTTCTCCCGCATGCGCATCAGCGCAAACCGGAACTCGCCTTCGGACGCATTCTTGCGCGCGACACAGCCGACCAGCGCCCGGCCGATCCACAGCATGAGGCCGGAGGCGAGCGCGCCGTAGGCAAGCGCCAGGCACACCATGTAGGCCGGGATGGTCAGCGTCGTATCACCGAGGCGCAACGTGTAGCTGCCGCCCACCGACCATAGGATCGTGATGAACGCCGCCGCACCGATGACTGCGGAAAAGATGCCGATCACGAGGTCGACCATCGGCTCGGTCGCCCATCGCGTATCGTCCGAGATGCGGTATTCGGGATTGTCGGGCTCGGTGTGAGTCGCCGCCAGCAAATAGAACCGGTTCCGGCCCACCCATAGTCCGATCAGTCGCTCGACGATCCAGGCGCGCCAGCGGACCTGCAGCGCTTCCCGCGTCAGCACGATGGCGACGCCGAGAGCGGCCATGGCGGCGATGATGAGGAAGAACACCCCGACCGCCCACAGCGCGGTTTCAGCGTCCTTTTTCTCGAGGGCGTCGAAAAACCATCGTTGCCACCGGTTGAGCGCCACGGTCACGGCCGTCGAGAGGAACAGGCTGACGGCCAAACCCAATGTGAGGAGCCAGGCACGCCGCGCCCCCTCGCCCCGCCAGAACCCGCCGGCGAACCGAAGAAACTCCTGCGCTGCGCGGGGGTCGAGGTTGTAGACCTGCATTCAAGAAACCCTCGGCTCCTGACGGACGTCTCACACGGACCTGTTTTGATGACGCGGCGAGACACGTTGGCATATCGAAGCCGTCGATTGCCTGAACGGCCGCCCGCACTATACATATCGTGGGCTTCGATCGGAGATTTCCGATCAAAATTCACCCGGCAAGCCCCGGAACGGCGCATGTACGATGGTGACGGGCGCGGGCCAGCCCCCATGCGACGCCCCACCCGGAGAGAAGATCATGACAGCCGACGCCACACCGCCGACGCCAACGACGGCTCCCGCGCGGGCCATTCCCATGACGACAGCTCCGGCCGCGGATGCCTATCTCGCGGATGGCTATGGCCGTGTGGTGGGGATGTCGTCACGCTTTGCAGCAGGTGTCTGCGGTCGACTGCTGGCCCTTCAGAGTGAGCTTGGCGTCACCGGCCATTTCGCCGAGATCGGGGCCTTCGAAGGCCGCTTCCTGATCGCGATGGCTCATTGCCTCGCGCCGGGCGAGAAGGCCTTGGGAATGGACATCTTCGAATGGCCCAACCCTGAAGTGCTGCAGCGCTTCGAGGCGAATTGCCGACGCCACGGGCTCGGCTCCGATCGGGTGATCCCCTGGAAGATCGACAGCGGCACGACGACCGCATCGGCGGTGCTGGCAAAGCTCGATGGCGGTCCCATTCGGCTGTTTCACGTCGATGGCGAGCATTCGCGCCGCGCCCTGGCCAAGGATCTGGAACTCGCCACAGAGGCGACCTCCGAAGGCGGCCTGATCGTCCTCGACGATATGCTGCATCCCGGCTACCCGACATTGATGGTCACCGTACAGACCTATCTCGAGCGCCACCCCGAAATGACCGTCCTGTGCATCATCGACCGGGAAACGATTGTGGCAGCCACCAAGTTCGTGCTCTGCCGCAAGGACTGGTTCAAGCGGTACGAGGACCGCATGTTGGAGGTGTTCAAGCCGTGGATCTGGCCTCTCGGTGCGGACTTCGAGCCGCACTGGTGCCTCGTCCTCTCTCTCGATACGGAACTGGCGGCGATCATCTGACGTCCGGCGCCTCTGGAGCCTCGCCAGCAGCGTCCCGGTCGGCGCCCGCGCCCGAAGCCGGTGGCAGCGACGGCCCGTGGAGGGCATCGGGCGGCCGCAGGGTAAATCTCCAGCCGGCCATGCGCAGATGCCGCACGATACCAGCCGCCACGTGGCGGAGAGCCTCGATGCGCTGCCCTTTGACCTTGAAGGGCGATTGCGCGAGGGCATAGCCGATATCCCGCCCCAATTCCTGATCTGGATCCTGCTCAGCCATGTGCGAGGCATAGCAGAATGAGAACAAATATGGAACATGAATTGCGCCGGCCCGCCGCGCGGACGGCTCTGCGCTTGGGATTCCGCGCTGAAGGTCGATCAGGCTGGCTGTCATGATGGTGACGTGCTTCTGTCGCCGCGACCCACCCCGGAGACAACATCCACGATGCCAGACTTCATCGACACGGCCCCACCCGACGCGACGCACACGCTGCTACTGGCGCACGGCGCCGGGGCCGGCATGGACACACCGTTCATGGACCAGATGGCCGCGTTGCTGCTCGAGCGGAAGGTCCGCGTCTTGAGGTTCGAGTTCGCCTACATGGCGAGCCGGAGGAATACGGGAAAGCGGCGACCGGCTCCCAAGGCGGAAAGCCTTTGCGACGAGTATAGCGCCGCCGTGAGGGCCGCTCGCGATCTGGGCGTGACGGGCCGTCTGGTCATAGGCGGGAAATCGATGGGCGGTCGCGTCGCGAGCCTGATCGCCGACACCATCCACGGTGATCCCGCGGTGAAGAGTCTCGTCTGCCTCGGCTACCCCTTCCATCCCCCAGGCATGCCCGAGAAGACGCGGACGGCGCATCTCACCGGGTTGCGATGCCCTGCGCTCATCGTCCAGGGCGAACGCGACCCGTTCGGGAATCGCGCCGACGTGGAAAGCTATGGTCTGTCGCCGTCGATCGAGGTGTGCTGGATCGGTGACGGCGACCACGACCTCGGTCCGCGGGGCGGCTCTGGGTTCACGCGGAAAGGCAATTTCACGGCAGCCGCCGATGCGATTGCAGCCTTTCTCGCACGCGTCTGAGCAGCCCCGCCCCGGTCACGAAGACCGATACGGAAGCGCGATCAGGGAGCCTTGGGTTTCGCAGCGGCCGGAGCCGGAGCGGCCGCAGGCCCCTGGTTCCAGCAGACGGTCGCGGCGGCCTTGCACGTATACTCGTCGAAAAACCCGAAATCGAGGAACAGTTCGCACGTCACGGCCTTCTTGCCGGTCGTGTACTTCTTGATTCCGCGCTCCGCCGTCCATTTCGCGATGTACTTGTCGAGCAGGGCTTGCGCATCCTTCGCCGGTCCGACCTTCCCGTAGTCGTTGACCGAGAAGGCGAGCCGCGTGCATTTCGCTTCGGCCGCCATGGTCCCTGCCGCGACAGCGACCGCCAGAGCGAGCGAACGGACTGCGAGTGACGATGGCGAAATCGGCATGTTGGCTACCCCGGGGCGGTCCGCTGACGTGGAATGGCGACCCCGACAACGGGCCGCCGATCACCACCGTATAGCCTCGGACACAGCGCCTCGCCAGCGCGCGACGATGGCCTCGAAGAGGGTTCGCGCGGGGCGTGACAACTCCGCCACGCGACGCCGCGAGATCTCAGTTCATGTAGGGTGAGTTGCCACCGCGCGGCGCGTTGCCCGAGTCGAAGAAGAAGCCGTGGTCGAACGGGCCGGCGTTGGTCTGCCGGTCGAGCATCGGATCGCGGAACGACTGTGTCGCGCCGTAGGTCGAGCGGCTGTCACCGTAGGTGTTGATCGTGTCGTCGTAGGAATAGGAATAGCCACCGCGACGCGCGGTGTAGCCCTTCACCTGTGGGCCGCCCTTGTACCTTTTTGCACCTTCGCCGGCCGCGACCGGGTCCGCCGCGGTAAAACTCAGGATGGCAATGGCCCCGGCCACTGCGAAACCAATTGCACGGAGCATGACTGGACCCTTCTTCGCGATGTTCATTCCCCTAGTCTCTAACCCAATCCGTAAATTTTTTCTCTACGACTGTCCCTCGCCGGCGACGATCGGACCGCGATGTCGCAGAAAAACCACGGCCCAAGCCGCGCCCAGCCGCCTGGACAGGGTCTGCGAACGCGCTCAGTGTCGCGCGGCGTCAGCAATGTCGCGCTAGTGCTCCCGTGCGCAGGCCATGGACGGCGCTGCCGGGAACACGAGGAGACTTCCGATGGACTTCACGACACTTGCAATTCAACTCCTGAGCGGAGCGGCAGGCGGCAACATCATTGGCCAGGCCGTGCGCAATCTGAGCCTGGGCTTTCTCGGCAATACCCTCGCGGGCATCGTCGGAGGCGGACTCGGCGGCCAGATCCTGCAGCACCTCCTGGGCGTCGCTGCCGCCAATCCAGGCGCACTGGACATCGGCGCCATTGCGACACAGGTCGCTGGCGGTGGCGTCGGCGGCGGCGTTCTGATGGTCATCGTGGCCCTGCTGCGGAAACTGTTCACGCGCTGACGGGCAGGCCCGTCCGCGTCGGCCGCGCCACCGGAGTCTCAAGCAAAGGCTCTTAGAAAGTCCGGATGGCGGCCATGGCCCGCCATCCGCGTCCAGGGTCCGTCGGTGTCAGCCCCCCTAGCAGGTCGTCACGGTTCTTCCTGCAGGTTGATGGCCTTGGGTCCCTTGCCATGCTTGTCAGGCTCGGTCTCGAACGAAACGCGCATCCCTTCCCCGAGCTCGACCATGCCCGAGCGCTCGACAGCCGTAATGTGCACGAACACATCCTTCCCGCCGCCTTCCGGCGTGATGAAGCCGAAACCCTTCGTCTTGTTGAAGAACTTCACAGTCCCGATCTGTCGCATCCGGACACTCCGTGTGTAGCTTGGGCCAGACCAAGGCAGCACAGGACCCTCGCCACATGTCGTCGGCTGAGGGGTCCATGGAAATGGGGTCGGGTGCATGGGCTCGAGGCGCATGTCAATCGCGCGTGACTATCCATCGCCTTGGAGCGTCGAGTATCGAGCAACCTGTTGGGTCGTTCAAGCCGATTCCAGCGTGCGCAGTCACCGGCGACGCGCCGTCAGTATTGGTCGGCATGTGCCGTTGCGACGACGGATGGCCGCTCCGCGATGCGCGCGGCAAAGTCCGTGAGTGCTGGCCGTCCATGACGCCAATTCTCGGGCCCGTAGCGGAAATCGGCGTACCCTATGACGGCCGCCACGGCGATTTCCGGAAGCCGGAAGTGATCGGCATCGAGGCGCGAGGCTTCTGCCTCGAGGGCGTCGAATCCAGCACGGAATTTGACAGCCAGGGCAGCCTTAAGGTCCGGCGATTGCTGTGGCTCCGGACGCGCGCGCTCCGAAAGTCCGAGCAGAAGGAAATCCAGGATACCGTCCGAAAGGGCCTGCAGGCGGAGCGCATCGAAACGGGCGGGACCATCCGCCGGGATGAGCTTCACGCCGTCATGCAGCGTGTCGAGATACTCGACGATCACGCGGCTGTCGTAGAGCACGACCCAGCTATCGAGAACGAGCGTCGGCAGCTTGTTGAGCGGATTGAGCGCCATCACCTCGGCATTCGGCCGCGTCGGCGCGACGATCGTCCGCTCGAGAGCGATACGGCGCGCCAGCCCCGTCTCGTGCGCAGCGATCATCACCTTGCGCACGAACGGCGATCGCGTCGACCAGTAGAGTTTCACAGGCTGCCTCCCGGCCGGTACGGCTCGTCAGTCATGACGCTCAATGCTCAATGCAGGACAGGCCCCTTGAGGAAGTCGCGCCGGTCTCCGGATCTGACGCGCACCTCCATGACGCGACCAGCCCGGTTGATCGTCAGCGGCACCTCGACACCGGCTTCGCCGAGTGCCCAGACCTTGCGGAACATGTCGGCGAGGCTGCGCACGCTCCCACCGGCCACGCCGAGGATCACGTCTCCGGCCTTGATGTCCACGCGCTTAGACGGCCCACGCGATGTGACGCCCGCGACCGTGATCTGGTTCTCGACCTCGGCGGCATAGAGCCCGAGCCACGGTCGGGACGGACGGTTCGGCCGTCCGAGCGCCAGCATGTCCTCGAGGATCGGCTTCAGCAGATCGATCGGCACGATCATGTTGATGTCTTCGGATCGGCCGTCCTGCAGCACCTGCTGTACCTGCAGCGACCCGATGCCGAGAAGTCGGCCGTCACGTCCGATCATGGCCGTGCCACCCCAGTGCGGATGGCTCGGCGCGGTGAAGATCGCGTGATCGAGGAGGTACTCCCAGTACCCAGCGAACTCCTGCCGCGCGACGACTCGTGCGGCGACCGAGTTCTGCCGGCCGCCGGTACCGGCGACCACGACCTCGTCGCCGACCTCGACACGGCTGCTGTCGCCGAGCGCGAGGCTCGGGACGTCGACCGGCCCGAGCGCTTGGACGAGCCCGAACCCTGTCTCCTGATCGAAACCGATCACATGGCCCTGCACGACGCGCCCGTTGCCGAACCGCAGCCAGACCGATTGCGCTTCGGTCACGATGTATCCGATCGTCACCACCACGCCGTGGTCGCCGATCAGCACGCCATGCCCGAGACGCTCCGTCCCGAGCGTGTCGGCGGTGAATGCATCTCCGGGAATGATCGTCTTGATGCCGACGACGGAAGAAATCGCGGCATCGAGATCGAAATCGTAGTTTTCGGGTCGTGGCTGCACGGCCATACCTCCACGGCGGGCCTGGATCATCCGGCAAACATAGGCGCTGCGCCAGCTTGCCACAATGCTGCGCGCATCGACGGTCCCCGCACGATTGCCATCACGGGTCGATCTGGTCCACGCGCTCGCGCGCCTCGCGGGTATCGGCATGCACGACGTCGCGGATCACACGCTCGGTGACGCTCGTGAGATGGGCGACGAGCGCCTGATTGAGCTGGTCGAACTCCGGCCAGAGCACCCCCTCGACGAAACTGCGCGGCGCCCGCACGACGAGCGATTGCTGCTTCATGCGCCGATACCGATAGGGCGCGAGGCCGTAGCGGCGGCAGAGCGCCACGAACAGTTGCCGCGACCACCGGTCCTGGATCGCGAAGCGCATCTCGACCGGCGCCTCCTGGGCTTCGACCTCCGCGAGGCGCGCCCGGATCCGTTCCGCGGCGGCGCCGGCGGCATCGCGCTCCCCGGGCGTCTTGGCGCCGGCGAACAGCGCCTCGATCTTGCGCAGCTTCTCGCGAAGCTCGTCTTCGCTGCTCATGGCGTCGCCTCAGCCAAGGACGGCGATGGTCTTGGCCTTGATCAGGTCGAAGTCGATTTCCGCCCCGAGACCGGGCTTGTCCGGCGCATGGACGAGGCCGTCCTGGTCCACCTCGATATCCCGTACGAGACCATATTTCTGGGCGGCATCGGGCAACAGCACCTCGAAGTATTCGCAGTTCCGGATGGCCATGATCAGGTGCAGGTTGGCGACGTTATTGAGCGAATTGCCCCCGTGATGAACCTCGTAGTTCATGTGGAAGCACTCGGCGAGGTGGGCCGTCTTGAGACAGGCCGTGAGCCCGCCCTTCACCGCCACATCGCCGCGCAGATAGTCGGTGGCCTTCGCCAGGAGCCACGGCGCATAGGCGGTGTGTCCGCCCGGCGCGTACTCGGTGGCGAGAATGGGCACGCCGAGTTGCTGCTTCAGTTTCACGTAGCCGCCGAGATCGTCCTCGACCAGCGGATCCTCGTACCAGTAGAAGCCGAGCCGCTCGATCGCCTGCCCGACCCGCAGCGCCGCCACGTAGTCATAAGACCATGTCGAATCGAGCATCAGCCGGTAGTCGTCGCCGACGGCCTTGCGCACCGCCTGGCAGACCTTGATGTCCGCCTCCCACTGCGTCGGCGGATGGATCTTGTAGGCGCCCCAGCCGCGCTCCCGGAAACCGATCGCCTCCTCCGCGTAAGCCTCCGCCGACGGCAGCACCGCGGACGACGCATAGGCGGGCACAGACGTCCGGAAGCTGCCCATCAGCTTGTGCACCGGCATGCCGGCGACCTTCCCGGCCAGATCCCAGAGCGCCACGTCCGCCGCCCCGAGCACGCGGAGCTGGTTGTTCATGCGCAGGCGTCCCCACATGCGCTGGAAGTGCCGCTCGCGCGCCAGCGGGTCCTCGCCGACAAGCATCGGCTTGATGATCCGCGAAATCAGGTGCGCATCGTTGCTTGCCGGCCGGCTTGCCGAGCCGAGAAACGCGTGGCCCGTGACGCCGTCATCGGTCTCGATCGTGACGAGGCCGAGATCGCTCGCGCCCACGAAGCGGCCCGTATGCCGGCCATACTGGGTGGCCGGGATGCCATCCCACGCGAACAAGGTGACGGTGATGTCGGTGATCTTCATGGGTGGCCACTCCGCTGGAGCGCGCGTCGCGCCCACTCCCCATGCGGGATGGTACTGCCCTCGCACCGTGGCGCAAGCCGATCGGCGCGACGACGAACCGGCCGTTCCCTCAGGCTGCTGTCATCACGAGATAGAGGATGACGCCGGTCATGAGCGCCATCACCCCTCCGACGGCGAGCCCGGGCACGGGATTGAGCCGCGACGAAACCTCGTCGAGCGACAGTCCAAGCTCCTGCTCGACACGCGCACGCTCGATGATCATCGGCGGCCGCTCGTCGGGATCGATGGCTGAATTGTGCGCGGCACGCGCCAGGCTCGCCATTGTCGCGGCTTGATCGGTCGGCGGCGCGAGATCCGCAAGAGCGCGCACGATGTCGAGGCCATCGTCTTGCGCATAGCGGGCCATCGACGGAGCCGTCGGCCAATTGAGATCGAAGTCCGGCAACGAACGCTCCCCGGAGGGCTCGGCAAAAGCGTCCGCGGCGTGGAACGGCTGCGCTGTCCGCGTCGGCCGGGGCGGCGGTGGC
>JBGSJD010000493.1:0-2107 GCA_041742195.1 Hyphomicrobiaceae bacterium | reverse complement strand
GGCTCCGACACGGGCGGCTCGATCCGCGGCCCGGCGGGCCTTTGCGGCATCGTCGGCTTGAAACCGACGTACGGCTTGCTGAGCCGCCGGGGCATCTTTCCGTTGAGCTGGACGCTCGACCACGCAGGCCCGATGACGCGCTCCGTCCTCGATTGTGCGCTGATGATGCAGGCACTGGCTGGCTACGATCCGCGCGATCCGGCCTCCGTCGAGACGGCGATCCCCGACTACGCGAGGGAGGTCGTCAAGCCTGTCACCGGCCTGAGGATCGGCGTCGCCCGCTCGTGGTACGCTGGCCCGGACGGCGCCGATGACGAGGTGTGTGCAGCCGTCGATCGCGTCGCTGCGTCGCTCGGCAGAGCCGGCGCCGAGGTGCGCGAAGTCGAACTGCCCGACCTCTCGCTGTTTCATGCCTGTGGCCGTCTGATCATCCTGTCGGAGGCCTACAGCCTTCACCGTGCAGCGCTGCAAACCACACCGGAGATCTACGGCCTGTTCTTCCGTCAGCGCGTTCGGTTGGGCGCATTCATCAGTGCGGCCGACTACCTGGATGCCATGCGCCTGCGGCGGCAACTCACCGATCAGATGGCCGCAGCCATGGAGAAGAGCGCTGTCGACGTCATTCTGACCGCGAACCAGTACGGCGCCGCGGAGCCGTTCAGCCGATCGCAGCATCCCTTCCCGTTTTTCAGGAAGCCTTACCTGACCATGCCGTTCAACGTAACGGGCATGCCCGCTTTGACGGTCTGCGCCGGCTTTGCGAAGAGCGGCTTGCCCGTTGGCGTGCAACTTGCCGGGAGACCGTTCGAAGACGCGGTGGTCATGCAGGTTGGGCACGCCTTCGAGGCCGAACGCGGTCCGCTGGATCGACGTCCCATTCCCTGAGTGGAGGCGACTGCCGCGCGCAGTGTCGTCCCTGAAGGCGCCGCGCCACGGTCCCTGGCATGAGGCGCGGTCGTCAGCGCGTCGTGGTTTCGTCGAGCGCACGAATGCAGCGGACAAGGCGCGCCTCTCCCGACTCCACCAGTGGCGGCACGCCGTCGCGGCATGCCGGGATGGCAAGGCGGCACCTCGGCGCAAACGTGCAGCGCGACGGCGCGGCTGACAGATTGGGCGGCGACCCGGCAATCGGCTCGAGGCGTCGCCCGCGCGACGCGCTGTGGATCGTCGACGCGAGAAGTCCCTGTGTATAGGGATGCTGCGGGCTCTCGACGATCTGCGCCAGCGGCCCCGTTTCCACGATCTGACCGCCATACATGACCGCCAGCCGTGACGACACCTCGATCGCGACGCCAATGTCGTGCGTGACAAAAATGATGCTGAGGCCGAGATCCCTCTGCAGCTGGGCCAGCAGAAGCAGGACCTGGATCTGCACTGTGGCGTCGAGCGCCGTCGTCGGCTCGTCCGCGAGCAGCACCTGCGGCCGGCACGCCAGCGCGAGCGCAATCATGGCACGCTGCCGCATGCCGCCCGACATCTCGTGCGGATAATTGTCCAGCCGCTGCCGTGCCGAGGGAATGCGCACAAGCTCGAGCAGCTCGAGGGCGCGCGCGCGGGCGGCCGCCTGCGAGACGCCCTCGTGGTGCACGATGGTCTCGCAGATCTGCTCGCCGACCGTATAGACCGGATCGAACGCCGTCGCCGGCTCCTGGAAGATCATGGCCACTTTCGCGCCGCGCACCTTTCGCATCTGTGCCGGCGGCAGCTGCAGGAGGTCGACGCCGTCGAGCAGGATCTCGCCGCTGAGAACGGTGCGTTGCGGCGGCAAGAGCTTCTGGATCGAGCGCAGAGTGACGCTCTTTCCCGAGCCGGACTCGCCGAGAATGCCCAACAACTCGCCGCGCGCGAGATCGAATGACACGCCATTGACCGCGTGTACCGTCCGATCGCGTGACACGAAGCGGACGTGAAGATCCCGCACTTGCAGGACCGGCAGGTCGCCTGCCTGCGCCTTGGCCTCTGGTGCGTCTTGGGACATGGCCAGCATGGTGCCCTCCTAGGCCGGCGCTGCCGGCGCGCCGGCAGCCAGATGACAAGCCGCGAGCCGCCCGTCGTTGCCGATGGGACGAAGCACCGGCTGCTCGCGACTGCAGATGGGCGCGGCGAT
>JBGSJD010000492.1:0-7218 GCA_041742195.1 Hyphomicrobiaceae bacterium | reverse complement strand
GGCGCTCGCCGCGCCCGTGGTCGACCGCCTCGGGGCTCCGGCGATTTACGTCGCAGCCGCCGTCATCCTGCCGGCGATCGCGCTATGGTTCAGGGCACGGCTCACCGTTCGTCCTGTCTGACGGCCAGCGCCCACGGACGGCATCAGGCGCGTTCGGGTGCCTCGATGGTTTGGGTGGCGCGCCCGATCACGAACGCGGCCACCACCAGTGCAACTCCGGCAAGGTCGGTGTACAGGCCGGGGACGAGGAGTGTGCCGGCAGCCGCGAGCAGCAACCCGCGAACAAGCAGATTGATGCGGCCGACCCCATGCAAGTAGGCCTCGAAGGCACACGCCATCAGGTAGACGGCGATCACGGCGGTCGAGACGTTGTGGATGATGGCGAACGTCTCCCCGCGCAAGATCAAGGTCGGGTTGAGGACGAACAGGAACGGCAGGATGAAGTTGATGAGGCCGAGGCGCATCGACAGGAAACCCGTCTGCATCGGGTTCGAGCCCGCAATGGTCGCGGCCGCGATCGCGCCGAGAGCCACAGGCGGGGTGATGAAGCTCAGGACACCCCAGTAGAGGATGAACAGGTGGCTCGCGACCGGGTCCAGGCCGGCATTGATCATGGCGGGGCCCATGACAACGGCGAGGAAGATATAGCAGGCGCTGACCGTCATCCCCATGCCGAGAATGAAGGACGTCACGGCGCCGAAGAACAGCAGCAGATAGACGTTGCCGCCTGCGAACTGCACGAGTTCCCGGGAGAACGCGCCGCCGACGCCGGTGTAGGACAGCGCTCCGACGATGAGACCGATACCGGCGAGAATGCCGACGATGTTGGTGATGTTCTTCACGCCGTCGTCGAGCATGTGGAGCAGGCGTCCCACATGGAACTTGTTGACGCCGGTGATCCAGCCGTTGATGGCGCTGGTCACGAGCAGAACGATCGTGGCGTAGAAGGGGGCGTGGGCTTCGTTGCCGACCCAGACCAGCATGTAGATCAGCAGAACGAGCGAGAAGAGATAGTGCCAGCCGGTCTTGATGGCCGGCCATAGCGGCGGGATCTCATCGGCTGGCTGGCCTTTCAGGCCGTTCCGGGCGGCATAGCAGTCGGCCTGGAAGAGCAGTGCCAGATAGAACATCAGCGCCGGCACGGTGGCCGCGATCATCACCGTCGCGTAAGAGACGTTCAGGTATTCGGCCATGATGAATGCGACGGCGCCCATGACGGGCGGCATCAGCGCGCCACCGGTCGACGCGCAAGCCTCAACGGCCGCGGCGTACTGCGGTGGGTAGCCGACGCGCTTCATGGTCGGGATGGTCATCTGGCCCGTGGTCACCACGTTCGAGATGACGCTGCCGGAGAGCGACCCGAAAAGGCCGCTCGACAGGATCGCGACTTTCGCCGGACCGCCGCGGGCGCGTCCCATCAGGGCCGTGGCGAACGTCATGAAGAACTCGCCGCCGCCGGTCGCCACGAGGGCCGATCCGAAGAGCAGGAAGCCGATCAGCAGGCTCGCAACGGTGCGCATCGGAACGCCGATGATGCTCTCGGTGCCGAGCGCGTGCTGGCGCACGAGCGTTTCGACGTCGCTCGAGGGGCCCCAGAGAAACCCCGGCATCTTGTCCGCCACCAGCGGATACAGGAAGAAGAAGAGGCTGATCCCGAACAGAAGGATGCCACCGACGCGCCGCATCGCTTCGAGGACGAGCAGGCACACGATGCCCGCAATGATCGTGGCGTCCATCGGCGCGACGATATCCCAGCCCTCCTGGACGATCCGCTCGCCGTTGTAGGAGAGATAGGTCATCGTCGACAGCGCGGCGAGAAACAGGATCCAGTCGTACCACGTGACGCCCGTCTTGGAGCCTGCGCGGGCCGGATAGATCAGGAACACCAGCGACAGGAAGATGCCGGTCAACAGGTAGTAGTAAGAGGTGTCGATCAGCAGCTTGCCGACGAAGAACTGGATGTTGAACAGGGTGTTGACGTTGAGCAGGATGCCCGCAAGGCCGAGCAGCATCACCAGCCACAGGACCGGGCCGCTGAGGCGGCGCTCCTCCGGACCTTCGGAGACCATGGGTTTCGGTGTCGCGCTCGAGGCGGTAGCGGTATCGCTCATCTGGGGACTCGGCTCATGTGCGAAGCGAAGACGGATGGATGGCTACGCCGATCCCAGGCACCGATAGACGCAGGGTCCGCGGCGAACGGCGGGATCGCGATCGGCATTCACGTTCGAGCTTGACGAGATGTGGCCGTCATCACCATGCGCTGGCTGCCGGACACATCACAGGAGACACACCGGCCGCCGATCCTGGCGGCCGGTGTGCTGGCCGGGACAACCGTGATCAGTTGTTCAGGTTCTTTTCCATGTAGGCTTCCCAGAAGGTCGGCCACTCTTTCTCGGCCTCGAACTTTTCCTTCTTGGCGCCCTTGTCAGCGACGATCTTGCCGAACTCTTCCTGCGCCTTGTCCCAGCCCTCGCGGACCTTCTCGAGGCGTGCGAGGCGCTTGTCGTGCCAAGCCTGGGCTTCCTTGGTCCAGTAGCCCTTTTCCTTGGCGTACTTGATCGCGCCGTCGTGCCAGGGCGCGTCAGCCGGCGGCAGGATCGACTTCTTCACGTCCCAATTGGCAGTGCTGCCGGTCGTGTTCTTGAAGAGATCGAACGACTGGTCGATCGCCTTGACCAGATTGTAGACTTCGTCGGTCGACGTCTTCGAGTAGGTGACGATCATCGGATAGCGGTAGCCGACCAGCCAGACCGGGTTCTCCTTGCTAATGGCGGCGCCGGTTTCCTCCTTCAAGGGCTCGGCGAAGCTCACGACCTTTGTGAGAGCCGCCCAGCCCGCCTTGTTCTCGGCGTCGAACGGAGGCCAGATCAGACCGCGCGGGGAGGCCTCGATCTGGCGCATGTTGGCGGACGTGGTGACAGAGCCCATCGCATCGAGCTGATTGGCGATGATGGCGTCCTTCATGGCATTGTAGCTGCCGAACCAGACCACCTCGACGTCCTTGCGCGTCAGCCCGCCGAAGGCCAGGTAGGCGTCGTTCTTGACGTTGACCGAGGGGTTACCCTTCACATAGCCGACGCGCTTGCCCTTGAGGTCGGACATCTTCTTGACGCCGGTGTCCTTGGCCACGGCGAAGCCGACCGACGAGGGACGGCCCAGCACGATGCGGATGTCCTGCGGTCCCCATGACTGGACGCCGAAATCGTAGGTGCCTTCGGCCGCGAAGAAGGCCTCGTTGGCGAGGAAGCCATACTGGACCTTTCCCGTGAGCATCGGCAGCATGCGTCCGATCGACGTTCCTGCCGGGACGATGCGAATGCGGGTCTTGAATTTCGTCTGCAGGGCGTTGGCGATGCCGGAGGCCTCGGCATAGCCGCTCGAGCCCAGATCGTAGGCGCTCCACACCATGGATGCGGGCAACTTGACGTCCTCGGCCGTCGCCGTCGCGGCCGTAAAGCCCATGGCACCGGCGGCGATGATCGCCCGGAACGCACTTCTCCCTATGCTTGCAATCATGTTCTGGTCTTCCTCCCTACTCAACGTTGATTGATGACGATGCTCTCGACACGGACGAGGCTCGTTCTTGAGACCAAGGTGACTCCGATTGCCGGCGCGAACAACCCCTATTCGGAACCCGCGGGCGACCCACGGGGCCTGTGCGGGCGGAGATGGTCCGCCGCGACAGCCGAATTGCAGTGCCGGCCGCTGTAGAAACCCGCAGTTGTGTGGGCATTCGGACCTTAACCGGCTCGCCGAATTGCTCTATGAAGGCGCCAACCACGGCCTCCCGATGCTGCGACAGCCGCAGGATCTCGCTGAGGCGAATGGCAATTTGATCCCTGCGGCAGAGGACCACCGCCCATGTCCCGCAACGAGAAGAACGAGATGTTCATGAGAACCTCGTTTCTGAACGGCGTTAATGCAGCCTACATCGAAGAGATGCAGGAGCTTTACGAGCAGAATCCGGGATCGGTCACGGACGAGTGGCGGCTGTTCTTTCAAAGCCTTCACGAGGAAAAGCAAAGGGGTAACGGGGGCGACGGCGCCGGGCTCGGACATGGTCCCTCGTGGGGGCGATCGGTCGACGAGATGCAGGAGACCGGCGAGATCATCGATGCCTTGACCAGCAACTACGGTGGCTCGGAGCGTGTCATTCGCGAACGCATCAGCCAGAGAGCCCAGTCCTACGGGGTGGAGCTGTCGCCGGCCGCCTCGTTCCGGGCCACGCAGGACAGCCTCCGGGCGCTGATGCTGATCCGCGCCTACCGCGTCATGGGGCATCTCGTGGCCGATCTCGATCCTCTCGGGCTGACCGAGCGCAAACGCCATGAGGAACTCGATCCCAAGACCTACGGGTTCACCGAAGCCGACCTCGACCGGCCGATCTTCATCGACAAGGTGCTCGGGCTCGAGACCGCCACGGTGCGCCAGATCCTCAAGATCCTGCGCCGCACCTACTGCCGCCAGATCGGCGTCGAGTTCATGCATATCACCAATCCGGCGCAGAAGCGCTGGATCCAGGAGCGGATCGAAGGCGAAACCAAGGACATCCGCTTCACCAACGAGGGCAAGCGCGCGATTCTCAACAAGCTGATCGAGGCGGAGAGCTTCGAGAAGTTCTCCGACGTCAAGTACACGGGCACGAAGCGCTTCGGTCTCGATGGCGGCGAGTCGCTGGTGCCGGCGCTCGAGCAGATCATCAAGCGGGGCGGACAGCTCGGCCTGCGCGAGATCGTGATCGGCATGGCGCATCGCGGACGCCTCAATGTGCTCGCCAACGTCATGGGCAAGCCGCTCCGCGCCATCTTCAACGAATTCAAGGGCGGTTCGTACAAGCCGGAAGAAGTCGAGGGGTCGGGCGACGTCAAGTACCATCTCGGCGCGTCGTCGGACCGCGAGTTCGACGCCAACAGGGTGCATCTCTCGCTCACGGCCAACCCGTCGCATCTCGAAATCGTCGATCCCGTGGTGCTCGGGAAGGTGCGGGCGAAACAGGATCAGCTCGGGTGCAAGCCCGGAGAGCGCGAGCCCGTGTTGCCGCTCCTCATTCATGGAGATGCCGCCTTCGCCGGCCAGGGCGTCGTCGCGGAGTGCTTCGGCCTCTCGGGGCTCACCGGTCACCGGACGGGTGGCTCGCTGCATTTCGTGATCAACAACCAGATCGGTTTTACGACGAACCCGCGCTATTCGCGCTCGTCGCCTTACTGCACGGACGTCGCAAAGATGGTCGAGGCGCCCATCTTCCACGTCAATGCCGACAATCCGGAAGCCGTCGTGCACGTGGCCAAGATCGCCATCGAGTTCCGCATGCGGTTCCAGAAGCCCGTCGTGATCGACATGGTGTGCTACCGGCGGCACGGGCACAACGAGAGCGACGAACCGTCGTTCACGCAGCCGATCATGTATCGCAAGATCCGGGCTCACAAGACGACGTCTGAACTCTACGGCTCGCGCCTCGTCGAGGAGGGCGTCGTCAGCCAGGACGAACTCGACGCCATGCGCGCCGGCTACCGCGCCACGCTCGACGAGGAAATGAAGGCGTCCGAAAGCTACAAGCCGAACAAGGCGGACTGGCTGGATGGACGCTGGTCCGGTGTCGGGCTCGCGTCCGACGACGAGCGGCGCGGTAACACCGGCCTCGATCTCGACGTGCTGCGCGACGTCGGCCGGCGGATCACCACGCTGCCGCAGGACTTCAATGCGCATCGCACCATCCAGCGGCTGATCGAGCGTCGTCGCGAGATGATCGAGACTGGCACGGGGATCGACTGGGCGATGGCCGAGCATCTCGCCTTCGGCACGCTCATGAAGGAGCACTATCCGGTGCGCCTGTCGGGTCAGGACGTGGAGCGCGGGACCTTCTCGCAGCGCCATTCCGTTCTCTACGACCAGGAGACCGAGCGGCGCTTCACACCGCTGAAGCACATCTCGCCCGACCAGGGCCGCTACGAGGTCATCAACTCGATGCTGTCTGAGGAAGCTGTGCTCGGTTTCGAGTACGGCTACTCGCTCGCCGAGCCGAAGGCGCTCGTCATCTGGGAGGCGCAGTTCGGCGACTTCGCGAACGGCGCGCAGGTGGTCTTCGATCAGTTCCTGTCGTCGTCGGAGCGCAAGTGGCTGCGCATGTCGGGTCTCGTCTGCCTGCTGCCGCACGGCTATGAAGGGCAGGGGCCCGAGCACTCCTCGGCGCGGCTCGAGCGCTATCTCCAATCGTCGGCGGAGGACAACTGGCAGGTCGCCAACTGCACGACGCCAGCCAACTACTTCCATATCCTGCGGCGGCAGTTGCACCGGAATTTCCGCAAACCGCTCATCCTGATGACGCCGAAGTCGTTGCTGCGTCACAAGCGTGTCGTGTCGCGGCTCGAAGAGATGGGGCCGGGCACGACTTTCCATCGCGTGCTCTGGGACGATGCTCAGATGACGCCCGGCGAGAAGATCACGCTCAAGCCCGACGACAAGATCCGCCGCGTGGTGCTGTGCTCGGGCAAGGTCTACTACGATCTGCTCGAAGGGCGCGAAGCCGCCGGTGTCGACGACGTCTATCTGATGCGCGTCGAGCAGCTCTATCCGTTCCCCGCGCGATCGCTGATTCATGAACTGGCGCGGTTTCCGAATGCGGAGATCGTCTGGGCGCAGGAAGAGCCGAAGAACATGGGCGCCTGGTCGTTCGTCGAGCCGGCCATCGAATGGGTGCTCGATCACATCAAGACAGCTTCGAAGCGGGCGCGGTACATCGGACGGCCCGCTTCGGCCGCCACGGCGACCGGCCTCGCCTCGAAGCACGCAAGCGAGCAGCGAGCCATCCTTGAACAGTCCTTCGCGGTCTAGCCGACCGTCTCTCCCGGATAGCGGAGACGGTCGCGGTCCGCGACGGTCGAATTGACAGTTCCACTTCAGGCATGCCGCGCTGACGGCGTTCCGCGAGCAAGGCAAAGGCAGCATATGGCCATCGAAATCAAGGTTCCGACGCTCGGTGAATCCGTCACCGAAGCGACTGTGGGCAAGTGGTTGAAGGCAGCGGGCGAGGCTGTCGCCGTGGACGAGCCGGTGGTCGAACTCGAGACGGACAAGGTCTCGGTGGAGGTGCCGTCGCCGACGGCGGGCGTGCTGTCCGAGATCCTCGTCGAGGCGGGGACGACGGTCGCCGTCGGGAGCGTGCTCGGACGGATCAAGGAAGGTGCCGCGGCAGCTGCCGGTCAGCCTGCACCGGCCGCC
>JBGSJD010000491.1:0-1537 GCA_041742195.1 Hyphomicrobiaceae bacterium | reverse complement strand
GCCGGCCAACAGCAGTTCGCAAAGGCGCCAGATCTCGTCGACCGTTCGGCGGCCGAGATCGGCGAGGTCGGAGGACGTCGCTGCCAAGGGTTCGCTGTGCGCCGCGTTCCGGGACGCGACGAGGACAGCAGACGCGCCGATCGCCATCGGGGCGGCGCTGCGAACTGCCATGGACCACCCGCGTGGGGCCACCGGTCGAATCGGCATGCTGTCTCCTTTCCGAGGAGAAGTGCCTCGCGATGACGGCCAGAACATGGCCCGATCAGGGCGTTCAAGGCCGCGCGCGGGGTCCTCGCCACCCTGCGAGGTGCGTGCCGTCGGCGGAGACCTCATGCTTTCGCCATAATATTCGCCAGATATCGTGGCGGGGCGGCTTGCATCGTCGGCGACTCGTCGGCATTCCCGGTGGTGCACTGGCAGAACGTGCTCCGGGCGACCGGAGGCACGGCGGCGAGCGGGGAGATCGACGTGGATCTGGACACAAGGCCGGCCAGAGCCGTGAAGGCATGGTGTCGCCCGAGCCGATCCTCATGGGGGCCGCCATGAGCGACCTCGTCGCGCTTCGACCGGGAACCATCCTCGCCGACGACTACCGCATCGAGAAGGTGCTCGGGGCCGGCGGCTTCGGCATCACCTATCTGGCGGAAGAAATCCCGCTCGCGCGGCTCGTGACCATCAAGGAGTACTTCCCCATCGACTTCGCGGCGCGCGACGCCGCCGAGGACGTGGTGCCGCGCTCGCGCGACAGCGAGGGAGACTATTCGTGGGGGCTCGACCGGTTCCTCGCGGAGGCGCAGACGCTGGCGCGCTTCACGCACCCGAACATCGTCCGGGTCTACCGCTATTTCCTGGCCCGCAACACCGGCTACATCGTGCTCCACTACGAGGACGGCACGAGCCTCAAGGGCTGGCTCAGGAGCCTCGGGCGGGCGCCCCGGCAGCCCGAACTCGACCGCATCCTCGAGCCGCTGCTCGGCGCACTCGAGACGGTTCATGCCGCCGACTACCTGCATCGCGACATCGCGCCCGACAACATCATGATCCGGCGCGACGGCGAACCGGTGCTGATCGACTTCGGATCGGCGCGCGGGGACATCGCAAAGCACTCGAAGACGATCTCGGCGCTCGTCAAACCCGGCTACAGCCCATTCGAGCAGTACGCGACGACGAGCCGTCAGCAGGGTCCGTGGACCGACATCTACTCGCTCGGCGCGACGCTCTACGAGGCCGTCACGGGACGGCGGCCACCCGACTCGCCATCGCGCCTCGTCGCCGACGAACTGATCCCGCCAGCCGATGCCGCACTCTCGTCCTACCGGCCCGGATTTCTGGCGGCGATCGGAAAGGCGTTGAAGCTCGACGTCGGGGAGCGGCCGAAGTCCGTCGCCGAGTGGCGGGCCGAGCTGTTCGCGCCAGCACCGCAGAAGGCCGAGAAGCGGACGGGCGCAAAAGACAAGGCTGCCGCGAAGCCCGCGGCCGAGAGGGTGCTCGAGCCGGCTGCCGCTGGCCAGAGCGTTGAGCCGAAGGCGGACGCGGC
>JBGSJD010000490.1:0-3954 GCA_041742195.1 Hyphomicrobiaceae bacterium | reverse complement strand
CCGCGTTCGTCGGAGAGGAGGCCGGCCGCCTCGATCGCCTCGGGCGCGACGGCGCCCATGTAGACGATGGCGATCGTCGTCGAGGCGGTCGGGGGGCGGAGCCAGTAGCCGCCGGCGACGATGTCGGCGCGCAAGGTCTCGGTCAGCGGTCGGGCGATCTGCTCGATCGGGCGGGTCGAGAGGCGAAGGTAGACGGAGCCGCCCTTTTCCTCGCGTTGCCAGCCCTTCTTGCCGTCCTCGGGCCCCTCGCGCTGCATGTACTCGAACGCCCAGCCCATGACGACGGTGAGTTCGTCGAGGTAGGCGGGCTCGAAGGAGGCGAGGCCGTCCTGGGACATGCCGATCAGCGGCGTCGCGATGGACTGGTGCGCGCCGCCCTCCGGCGCGAGCGTCAGGCCGGAGGGCGTCGCGACGACCATGAAGCGGGCGTCCTGGTAGCAGGCGTAGTTCAGCGCATCGAGGCCGCGCGAGATGAAGGGATCGTAGAGCGTGCCGATGGGCAGGAGCCGCTCACCGTAGTGGGCGTGGCTGAGGCCGGCGGCCGCCAGCATGAGGAACAGGTTCATCTCGGCGATGCCGAGTTCCATGTGCTGGCCGTCGGGGCTCATCTCCCAGCGCTGGGGACTCATGAGGCCGCGCGTCCGGAACACGTCCTCCTTGCTCTCCAGCGAGAAGAGGCCGCGCCGGTTGACCCACGGGCCAAGGTTGGTCGACACCGTGACGTCGGCCGAGGTGGTGACAATGCGCTCGGCCAGCGGGCCGCCGCGCTTGGCGATCTCGTCGAGGATGCGGCCGAAGCCGGCCTGGGTGGCGGCCTTGCCCTTCGTTTCGATGGACGGCATCGGGGGGACGGGGATCTTCGGCGCGGTGAGGGTGCGGGTGCCCTTGCTCGCGAACGGCACGCGCTTCAGGTAGCGCTCGACCTCGACCGGTGGCAGGCGAAGGCCCGCGAACTTGTCCCACTCCTCGCCCTGATTGACGCCGTGCGCGGTGCGGAACGCCTGCATCTGGGTCTTGTTCATCAGGCCGGCGTGGTTGTCCTTGTGGCCGGCGAGCGGCAGGCCGAAGCCCTTGATGGTGTAGGCGATGAAGCAGACGGGCTGGTCCGCCGGCGCCGAGGCGAAGGCCTCGAGGATCGTCTCCATGTCGTGGCCGCCGAGATTGGTCATCAGGCGGGCGAGATCGGCGTCGGAGCGGCCGCGGACGAGGCCCAGGATCTCGGCGTCGGACGCGAAGTCCTTTTCAAGTTCGCGGCGCCAGCCGGCTGCGCCCTCGAAGACGAGCGCGGAATAGAGCTGGTTCGGGCAGTCGTCGATCCATGTCCTGAGGCGGTCGCCGCCCGGCTCGCGGAACGCGGCCTCGAGGAGCTTGCCGTACTTGATCAGCACAACCTTCCAGCCGAGGTTGTCGAATAGGCCGGCGACCTTCATGAAGAGCTGGTCGGAGACGACGCTGTCGAGGCTCTGGCGGTTGTAGTCGACCACCCACCAGCAGTTCCTGAGGCCGTGCTTCCAGTATTCGAGCAGCGCCTCGTGGATGTTGCCCTCGTCGATCTCGGCGTCGCCCATCAGCGCCACGAGGCGGCCTTTCGGCCAGTCGCTGGTCCGCCAGCTCTTGGCGTGGACGTAATCCTGGATGAGGCTCGAGAAGCCGGTCGCGGCCACCCCGAGGCCGACCGAGCCGGTCGAGAAGTCGACGTCGGCCTTGTCCTTGGTGCGGGACGGATAGGATTGCACGCCGCCGAAGCCGCGGAAGTTCTTCATCTTGTCGACCGACTGGTGGTCGAGAAGGTACTGGATGGCGTGGAACACCGGGCTCGCGTGCGGCTTGACGGCGATCCGGTCCTCGGGGCGCAGGACGTGGAAGTAGAGCGCCGTCATGAGTGTCGCGAGCGAGGCCGACGAGGCCTGATGGCCGCCGACCTTCAGGCCGTCATTACGCTCGAGCTCGTGATTGGCGTGGTGGATCATGTAGGTCGAGAGCCAGAGCACCTTGCGCTCGAGCTCGGACAGCATGGCGAGCGTCGCCGGATCGACGACGGGAGCATTGGACGTCATGCGGGAGCCTTCCATCAGCGGGATCCTCCGGGATTGGTGACGACGTCGACCTCGAGGCCACCTTCGCGCAGGCGGGCAACGGTCGCGTCCAGATGGGCGCGGTCGCGGGTCTCGATGACGACTTCGAGCAGGGCGCCCTTGGCCGGCAGATCAGAGAACACGCGCTGGTGGGACACCTCGACGATGTTGGCGCCGGCCTCGCCGAGAAGGTTCGCGACCTTGGCGAGCTGGCCCGGGCGGTCGACGAGATCGATGGCGAGTTCGGAGAGGCGGCCTTCGCGGGCGAGTTCGCGGGTGAGCACCGAGGCCAAGAGGCGGGTGTCGATGTTGCCGCCGCAGAGGACGAGGCCGACCTTCTGGCCGCGGAACATGGACCGGTTCGCCAGAACCGCTGCAAGACCGGCCGCGCCGGCGCCTTCGACCACCGTCTTCTCGATGTTGATCAGAAGGCTCACGGCGTGCTCGAGATCAGCCTCGCTGACGAGGACGATGTCGTTGACGAGGGCGCGGACGATCTCGCGCGTCAGGCGGCCCGGAGCCTTCAC
Organism: Hyphomicrobiaceae bacterium; assembly: GCA_041742195.1. Classification (GTDB taxonomy): domain Bacteria; phylum Pseudomonadota; class Alphaproteobacteria; order Rhizobiales; family Hyphomicrobiaceae. The sequence goes on along the minus strand of JBGSJD010000490.1, from coordinate 1,352 downwards.
GGCGATGCCCTCGGCCAGGGTATCGCCGCGCATCGGGAGATCGCCGCCCTTCATGACGTTGTACATCGAGGGGTAGAGGCCGGCCTGCACGCCGACGATCCGGATCGAGGGCTTGATGCCGCGTGCCGCGACCGCAATACCGCTGATGAGGCCGCCGCCGCCGATCGGGACGACGAGGGTGTCGAGGTCGGGCACGTTGCGCAGCATTTCGAGGGCAATGGTGCCCTGCCCGGCGATGACGTGGGGATCGTCATAGGGATGCACGAAAACCAGATCGCGGGCGGTGGACGTGGCGCGGGCGAAGGCTGCGGCATCCTCGAGGGTGGCGCCTTCGACGAGCACCTCGGCGCCGTGTCCGCGCGTGTTCTCGACCTTCACCATCGGCGTACCGAGGGGCATGACGATGGTCGCCGGAATGCCGAGGCGGCGGGCGTGGTAGGCGACGCCCTGGGCATGGTTGCCGGCTGACATGGCGATCACGCCGCGACGGCGCTCATCATCCGACAGGTGGAGAAGCCGGTTCAGGGCGCCCCGCTCCTTGAACGACGCGGTGAACTGAAGGTTTTCGAACTTCAGCCAGATCTCGCAGCCGAGGATATCCGACAGCGTGCGGCTCGGGTCGAAGTCTGTGTCGAGGATGGCCCCGGCCAGCCGACGGGCGGCAGCGTCGACGTCGGCGCTGGTCACGGGAAGGGCCGTGTCGGGACCGGTGGCCGGCATGGTGGGCTCCTGTTGGCTTGAGGGGAGATTATCGCGACTCGGCCGGCAATTATTGCTGAGTTTCGCCAATCGTTGAGGCACTATTGGCAGCTTATCCAATCCCTGAGCCCTGTGACGCCCCGAATATGCCAATTCCCGAACTCGACGACATCGATCGCCGCCTGCTCGCCGCGATCCAGGACAACGGCCGCCTCACGGCAACGGAACTCGCGGAGCGGGTCGGGCTAACGGTCAGTCCGTGCCTCCGGCGCCTGCGGCTGCTCGAAGAGGGCGGCGTCATCCGTGGGTATGCGGCGTTGCTCGACCAGAAGAAGGTTGGGTTGCCGGTATCGGTGTTCGTCTCGATCAAGCTCGAACGGCAATCGGAGGACGCCATGCGGGCCTTCGAGGATGCGATCCGGAGCTGGCCCGAGGTGCTCGAGTGCTACCTCATGACGGGGCCGAGGGACTATCTCTTGCGCGTGGTGGCGAGCGATCTCGCCGATTACGAGCGGTTCGTCAAAGCGCGGCTCACACGGGTGGCCGGGATCGCGAACATCGAATCGAGTTTCGCGCTGGGTCAGGTGAAGCACACCGGGGCGCTGCCGCTCGGCCGCTGAGGGGCCGGGTCGCGGCGAGCCAATGGCCCGCCG
>JBGSJD010000489.1:0-6324 GCA_041742195.1 Hyphomicrobiaceae bacterium | reverse complement strand
GACGCCGCCCGCAGCTCCCGTCACGAGCACGGGGCCGCTCGCGGGTGTCAGGCCGCTTTTCTCGAGGGCCAGCACGCTCAGCATGGCCGTGTAGCCGGCGGTGCCGACCGCCATGGTCTCAGCGGCGCTCAGGCCATCGGGGCGCTTGACCAGCCAGTCGCCCTTGACGCGGGCGATCTCGGAATATCCGCCGAGGTGGGTCTCGCCGACGCCCCAGCCATTCAGGATGACGTTGTCGCCCGTCTTGAAGTCAGCATGGGTCGAGGACACGACCTCGCCGGCGAAGTCGATGCCCGGGATCATCGGCCAGCGGCGGACAACAGGGGCCTTGCCGGTCAGCGCGAGGCCGTCCTTGTAATTGATGGTCGAGTGGGAGACGCGGACGGTCACGTCGCCGTCCATCAGCTCCGCCTCTTCGACGGACTTCCAGGCGAGGTCCTGTCCCTTGTCGCCCTTGCTCAGGACGAAGGCATTGAATGTCATCGGTCGTCTCCTGCTTGCGTTGGACGGGGCCGGGCACGGGGCAGTCCGACGGCACCTGCATATCAGCCATGCCACGCCGGCGAGGCCTCCGCGAGGCCGTATCTGGTGCCTTGATGTCACGCCAGTCACGGAACAGCAATCGTGACAGAAATTTGAATGCTGCAGGGGTTTGGGCAATCGATCCCGCATGAATTCGAGGCTGAATGCTCGCACTCGACTGCCGTGTGATGCCGAGAGCACAGGCTGGACTGGAATGTCCGGACAGGCATTGACTTTGATGATCCAGTCTAAACTATCCTTCTATCATGTATTAATATCTCATCTACTTCATTCATTCGAAGTGTTGCCGGCGTCTCAACCTCAGTGCAACACTTCATTAGGCTTTGTTGCTTGGGTGGAAGAGGTTCTTATTGTGGCGACATTGCATTTTTCGCTTGGCAGAGACGAGGCGGCCGGATTAATGGAACGTCATCCACCGGGCGGCGTTTGCACTCCGGACGGGGTGCTGCAGTCGCCGAAGGAGGCAGTATGGAACTCAGAATGAGACTGAACGTGCTTGCCGCGATCGTGTCGTTCGGCTTCCTGGCCGCGATCGTTTTCGGCATGGTCTGACCCGGGTGCGGGTGCCCCGCGGTGCGGCCAGTTCAACTGGCGCAAGGGGCACGACGGGTTCCAGCCACTGACACGGACAAATGGCGCAGAACCCGGGGTTCTGCGCCATTTTCATGTCTGGAGGATCGTCCGGTCGGCGGCGGGTCGCTATCGCTTCAAGAGATAGCCCGCGATGGCGCCGATCAGCGGATAGAGCGACCGGTTGGACTGGAGCAGCGGCAGCGCCTGCTCGATCGGCTGCTGGATCTGCGGGATCAGGGTGATCGCCGCCAGCAGGACGGCGAAGAAGAGGCTCGCCACGAACGTGCCGATGCTCGGCACGCGCACGTTCTTCAGGACGAGCGAGCCGGCAAACCCCACCACCATGATGATCGCTGCGTAGAGCAGGGCGTAGACGAAGATGTCGTACTGGCGCCCGAGCAACGACGGCAAGGCCGCCTTGATCGGGCCTGCCAGAAACCAGGCGGCAGCTATCTGGATGATCAGAAGTACGATCCGCGGCAGCATGCGTCTCCCCCGTGTGCTTGTCCCCAACGACGCGCGAGCCGAGGCCGCGGCGCCGGGTGGACCCTAACAGCAGTCGACGACGGTTGCGAGATGGCGCGGACCGGCGTTTCCCGCCGCGCACCGTCAGGCGGCTTTCTCGCGCGACGTTGCGGGATCGTAGTTCAGCACGGGCGCCAGCCAGCGCTCGCACTCGGCGACGGTCCAGCCTTTGCGCCGGGCATAATCCTCGACCTGATCCCGCTCGATGCGGCCGACGCCGAAGTAGTGGCTGTCGGGGTGCGAGAAGTAGAGGCCCGAGACGGAGGCGCCGGGCCACATGGCGAAGCTTTCGGTCAGCGAGATGCCGGCCGAGCGGTCGACGTCCATGAGGGACCAGAGCGTCGCCTTCTCGGTGTGATCGGGCTGGGCGGGATAGCCGGGCGCCGGGCGGATGCCGACGTACTTCTCCCCGATCAGTTCCTCGGTCGTCAGGCGCTCGCCCTTGACGTAGCCCCAGAACTCCTTGCGCACACGCTCGTGCATGCGCTCGGCGAAGGCCTCCGCTAGACGGTCGCACAGCGCCTTCAGCATGATGCGGCCGTAGTCGTCGGTTGCGGCCACGTGGCGGGCGAGGGCGTCCTCCTCGCCGATCCCGGCCGTGACGGCGAAGCCGCCGATGTAGTCGGCGATGCCGGTGCTCTTCGGCGCGATGAAGTCGGCCAGTGCCGTGTGGGCGCGATCGCGAGCGTTCTCGCGGGCCATCTGCTGGCGCAGCGTGTGGATCGTCGCGATCGGCGTCTGTCGGGTCTCGTCGGCGTAGACCTCGATGTCGTCACCGACCGAGTTAGCCGGCCAGAAGCCGATGACGGCGCGCGCCGCGACCCATTTCTCGGCAATCATCCGCCCCAGCATGGCCTGGGCATCGGCGAACAGGCGGCGGGCTTCGGTGCCGACGACGTTGTCGTCGAGGATGCGTGGATAGCGCCCCTGCAACTCCCATGTCTGGAAGAAGGGGGTCCAGTCGATGTAGCGCTGCAACTCGGCGAGATCGTAGTCGACGAAGGTGCGGGGGCCGATCAGGTCGGGCTTGCGGATGCGCGTCTTCTTCCAGTCGACGGCGAAGGCGTTGGCGCGCGCGTCGGCGATGGTGATGCGCCGCTTCTGGGCATCGCTGCGCAGGTGCGCCTCGCGGGCGCGGGCGTAGTCCTGGCGGATGGTGTCGATGTAGCCGGCGCGGTCCGTCTCCGAGAGGAGGCTCGAGACGACGCCCACCGCGCGGCTGGCGTCGGTCACGTAGATGGCCTGGTTGCGCTTGTAGTTCGGGCTGATCTTGACGGCGGTGTGGACCCGGCTCGTCGTCGCGCCGCCGATCAGCAGCGGCACGTCGAAGCCTTCGCGCTCCATCTCGGCCGCGACGAAGCACATCTCGTCGAGCGACGGCGTGATCAGTCCCGACAGGCCGATGATGTCGGCTTTCTCGGCGCGGGCGGCATCGAGGATCTTCTGGGCGGAGACCATGACGCCGAGATCGATCACCTCGTAGTTGTTGCACTGGAGCACGACGCCGACGATGTTCTTGCCGATGTCGTGCACATCGCCCTTCACGGTCGCCATCACGATCTTGCCCTTGGGCGGCATCTCGATCAGGCCGGAGGCGCGCTTCTCGGCCTCGAGGTAGGGCTGCAGGTAGGCGACAGCCTGCTTCATGACGCGCGCCGACTTCACCACCTGGGGCAGGAACATCTTGCCGGCGCCGAACAGGTCGCCGACGACGTTCATGCCGTCCATCAGCGGGCCTTCGATCACGTGCAGCGGCTTCTCGGCCAGCTGGCGCGCCTCCTCGGTATCGACCTCGATGAACTCCGTGATGCCGTGGACGAGCGCGTGCTTCAGGCGCTCGGCGACGGTCGTCTCGCGCCAGGTGAGATCGGCCTCCTTGCGCTTGGCGCCTTCGCCCTTGAAGCGGGGGGCGGCCTCGAGCAGGCGGTCTGTCGAGTCGGGCCGGCGATTGAGCACGACGTCCTCGACGAGTTCGCGCAGCTCGGCCGGGATATTGTCGTAGACCGTCAGCTGGCCGGCGTTGACGATCCCCATGTCCATGCCCGCCTTGATGGCGTGATAGAGGAACACGGAGTGCATGGCCTCGCGCACGGGTTCGTTGCCGCGGAACGAGAACGAGAGGTTGGAGACGCCGCCCGAAATGTGCACCAGCGGGAAGCGGCGCTTGATCTCGCGGGTGGCCTCGATGAAATCGACGCCGTAGTTGTTGTGTTCCTCGATGCCGGTCGCAACGGCGAAGATGTTCGGGTCGAAGATGATGTCCTCGGGCGGGAACCCAACTTTCTCAGTCAGCAATTCGTAGGCGCGGGTGCAGATCTCGACCTTGCGGTCCTGCGTGTCGGCCTGGCCCTTCTCGTCGAAGGCCATCACGACGACTGCTGCGCCGTAGCGGAGAATTTTCTTCGCCTGCTCGAGGAACGCCTCCTCGCCTTCCTTCATGGAGATCGAGTTGACGATGGGCTTCCCTTGGACGCAGCGCAGGCCCGCCTCGATGACGGTCCACTTGGAGCTGTCGATCATGATCGGCACCCGGCTGATGTCGGGCTCGGAGGCGATCATGTTGAGGAACGTCGTCATGGCCCGCTCGCTGTCGAGGAGGCCTTCGTCCATGTTGACGTCGATGATCTGGGCGCCGGCCTCGACCTGCTGGCGGGCGACGGTGAGGGCCGCCTGATAGTCGCCCTGCTCGATGAGCTTCCGGAACTTCGCGGAGCCCGTGACGTTCGTGCGCTCGCCGACGTTGATGAAAGAGGAGCCGGAGTTGGTGGTCATGGCGTCTCACTAGACATTTGGGCTGAACGTTGGGCGAGCGGCGCCGCGCGGGTGAGGAGAGATCTCACTGTCACGCCGCGACGAAGGGTTCGAGGCCGGAGAGGCGCATCTTCGGGGCGATCACGGGGAGCGTGCGCGGCTTGAACTTCGCCACGTGCTCGGCGACGTGCCGGATATGGTCGGGCGTCGAGCCGCAGCAGCCGCCGACGATGTTGACGAGGCCGTCCTTCGCCCAGGCTTCGATCTGGCAGGCCATCTCGTGCGGGGTCTCGTCGTATTCGCCCATGGCGTTGGGCAGCCCGGCGTTCGGATAGGCCGAGACGCAGGCGTCGGCGACGGTCGCGATCTCGGCGAGGTGGGGGCGCATCAGATCGGCGCCGAGGGCGCAGTTGAGACCGATCGAGAAGGGGCGCAGATGGCGCATCGAATACCAGAACGCCGTCGGCGTCTGGCCGGAGAGCGTGCGGCCTGAGCGATCGGTGATGGTGCCCGAGATCATGATCGGCAGTGTCACGCCCATGCTCTCGAAGGCTTCGAGCGTCGCGACGCCGGCGGCCTTGGCGTTGAGCGTGTCGAAGATGGTTTCGATCAGGATGATGTCGGAGCCGCCCTCGATGAGGCCTTCGACCTGCTCCTTGTAGGCGACGCGGAGCTCTTCGAAGTTGACGTTGCGGTAGCCCGGATTATTGACGTCGGGAGAGATCGAGGCGGTGCGATTGGTCGGCCCGACGGCGCCTGCAACGAAGCGCGGGCGCGAGGGGTCCTTCGCCATCGCCGCGTCGCAGGCTTCGCGCGCGAGGCGAGCCGCCGCGACGTTGATCTCGCGGGCGATCTCCTCCATGCCGTAGTCGGCCATGGAGATGGTCTGGGCGTTGAAGGTGTTGGTTTCGACGATGTCGGCGCCGGCCGCGAGGTACTGGGCGTGGATGTCGCGGATGATGTCCGGCTGGGTCAGCACGAGAAGGTCGTTGTTTCCCTTCACGTCGCGGTGCCAGTCCTTGAACCGGTTGCCGCGATACTCGGCCTCGCCCAGCTTGTGCTGCTGGATCATGGTGCCCATGGCGCCGTCTATGACGAGGATGCGGGCGGCTGCCGCCGCGTGCAGCCGTTCGGCTGCCGGGTGGATCTTCGGCGTGGTCGTGGTGTTCGCGGTCATGGTCTCGTTTCCGGCTGGGTCCAGGCAGCGACGCCTCGGAGAGGCGCCGCCGACGACCGTTCGGTTGCGACTAGGCGGCCCGTTCGGCTGCGGGACGCGCGGCGCGCAGCCCCAGCAGATGGCAGATGGCGTAGACGAGGTCGGCGCGATTGAGCGTGTAGAAATGGAACTGGCGCACGCCCTGATCGACGAGGTCGAGGACCTGCTCGGCGGCGACGGCTGCCGCCACGAGGTGCGTCGTCGACTGGTCCTCGTCGAGGCCCTCGAAGCGCCGCGCGAGCCAGGCCGGCATGGTGGTGCCGGTCTTGGCGCCGAAGCTCGCCACCTGCTTGAAATTGTGGATCGGAACGATGCCGGGCAGCACCGGGCACCAGATGCCGCGCGCCCGGACGCGCTCGAGGAAGCGCAGGTAGTGGGCGTTGTCGAAGAAGAACTGCGTGATGATGCGGTCGGCGCCGGCATCGACCTTGGCCTTCAGGAAGTCGATGTCCGCGTCGAAATTCGGGCTTTCCGGATGCTTCTCTGGATAGCCGCCGACCGACACCTCGAAGCCGCCGATGCGCTTGATGCCGGCCACGAGATCGGCGGCCTGGGCGTAGCCCTCCGGGTGCGGCGTGTAGCGGGTGCCGACGCCGGACGGCGGGTCGCCGCGCAGCGCCACGATGTGCTTCACACCGACCTAGGCATAGCCGCGCACGACCTCGTCGACTTCGGCGCGCGAAGCGTTGACGCAGGTCAGATGGGCTGCCGGCTTC
>JBGSJD010000488.1:0-2746 GCA_041742195.1 Hyphomicrobiaceae bacterium | reverse complement strand
GCGCCTCGCCCTGCCGCCGGGCGGCCTCGGCTGGAGCATCGGCGGCACATGCCCCGACTGTCGACAGCGCGAGGAGCGTCAAGCCGGCAGCGAGATGCGGCCATCGCAGATCGGGTCTGGGCGGCACGCGCCGGGGGGCTGGTGTCGATGTGTGCATGTCGCCTCGTTAACCTTCGCGACGCACCTCGGCTGTGACACGGATCAAACGATCGACTGAACATCGATCAACGTTCAACCTGTTCGCAGACGGACGAACGAGGCCTCTTGGCCGCGCCGGGCAATCCGCGCTAGACGTGCCGCATCAAAATTTTGGTGGCTGCCCACGACCCCACCTGTGGAGACGAACCTCATGACGATGACCCTCGAGCAAGTGGCCCAGGCCATGGTGGCGCCAGGCCGCGGCATCCTCGCTGCCGACGAAAGCACCGGCACAATCAAGAAGCGGTTCGAGTCTATCAAGACCGAGTCGACGGCGGACAGCCGCCGCGACTATCGCGAGATGCTGTTCCGCTCCAACGACGCCATGAAGAACTACATCTCCGGCGTCATCCTCTATGACGAGACGCTGCGCCAGAAGGCCAAGGACGGCACGCCGCTCGCCAAGATCATCTCCGATGCCGGCTCGCTGCCGGGAATCAAGGTCGACGCCGGCACCAAGCCGCTGCAGTTCTCCCCGGGCGAGGTGATCACGGAAGGCCTCGACAAGCTGCCGGAGCGGGTCAAGGAGTACGTCAGCCTCGGCGCCAAGTTCGCCAAATGGCGTGCCGTGATCGATATCGGCGCCGGAATCCCGAGCTATACGTGCCTCAAGGCCAACAGCCACGCGCTCGCGCGCTATGCCGCCATCTGCCTCGAGGGCGGGCTGGTTCCGATCGTCGAGCCGGAAGTGCTGATGGACGGCGCGCACGACATCGATCGCTGCGCCGAAGTCACCGAGTGGGTGCTCAAGGAGGTGTTCCAGGAGCTCTACTACAACCGCGTCACGCTCGAGCAGATCGTGCTGAAGCCGAACATGGTGATCGCGGGCAAGAAGTCGCCGAAGCAGGCGAGCCGCGAGGAAGTGGCCGAGAAGACGTTGAAGGTCCTGAAGCGGACGGTTCCGGCCGCCGTGCCCGGCATCGCCTTCCTCTCCGGCGGCCAGTCGGACGAGGACGCGACGGCCCACCTGCATTACATGAACGCCATGGGCAAGCTGCCGTGGAACCTGACGTTCTCGTACGGGCGGGCGCTGCAGGCGGCGGCGCTCAAGGCGTGGAGCGGCAAGCCCGAGAATGAAGCCGCGGGCGCGAAAGCGTTTGCGCATCGGGCCAAGATGAACGGCCTCGCAGCCGCAGGAAAGTGGGCGCAAGGGCTCGAGACGGCGGCATAACCGGCTCTCTCACGCTCGTCGTTCGCGTCGTATCGAGGCGGCCCGGAGCATTCCGGGCCGCTTTTCTTTGGCGGGTGCTGCGGATCAGGTCGACCGCCTCGTCGCCGCCAACCTGTGGCGCTGGAGTGATTGCCTCCGGGCGGTGCAGCGGCTATCGACCAAGGGGACCGGGGGGACCGGGGATCGCCACGAGCGGGTTTTGACATGGTCATGCGTAGGTGGGCGCCGGAAAGCGGTCTCAGCCCTTGGTATCAGGCGCTTTCGCTGGTGCCGGAGCGTGCCGCCGCCACCCTCGCCATGCTGGTGGTCCTCGTCTCTCTCTTCGTGGACGGCGGCCAATCGTCTGCCCTGGCCCAGACGGCCGTCGCTGCCGAAGCGGCACGGCTGCCACCCCTCACCATCTCGATCCACGTCTCCTCGCGCCGGGACACCTGTTTCGATACCGGCGAAACCGCCGCCGTGGCGCACATGACGCGACTGGCGGCCGACGCCGTCAACGAGAAGGGCGGCATCCATGGTCGCCGGGTGGCCCTCACGTTCCAGGATGACGTGCGCAACGACAACCTCGCCGTCGCGGGCGTGCGCGCGGCGCTTTCCGATCCGAGCCTCCTCGCGATGGTCGGTTTGACTGGCTCGCAGCGCGGCCAGGCGGTGTTCGACGCCCTTGGCAAGACCATCGAGGAACGGGGCGTCCCGTTCCTTTCGAACATCTCCGTCACCAAGATGTTCGCGAAGCACGGGAACGTGTTCACCTCGGCGGCGTCGCAGGACAACGATCGCGTGCCGACGATGACGGCGTTCATCGGCGCCATGGAATGGAGCCGGGTCGCCTTCCTCGGCGTCAAGGGTACGGTGTTCAGCGAGGGGCTCGGAGACGGCCTCAAAGCGGCTCTCCCGGAAGGGCGCATCGTCGCCGATCACCGCATTCCGCTCGACGGAGACAGGCTCGACACGGCAGCCCTCGACGCCGCGCTGACGGATATTCAGGAGCGGCAGCCCGATCTGCTCGTGCTCGGGCTCGGTTCGGGGCGCGCCGACAGCGTGATCGAGCGGCTTTCGGCCCTCCGCTTCGCGCCTGCACTGTTCGTCACCGGGCGGATCGACGGACTCGATCCGACGCGCGCCAACGCCTATCTCAACGCCATCTATCAACTCGCCTGGGACCGGCTGCCCGAGGTCGACAACGACCGCATCCGGCGCAAAATCGAGCGTGATCCGCCTGCCACGTGGATGTTCGAGGGCAAGCCGCAACTCGAAGCTCCGGGTTGGGCCAAGGGCGAATGCAAACCGCGGCCCGCCCTGACCGTCCCCGACCCGCTCGAGAGCGCGAACATGCGCGCAATCTCCGTCGGGGCGCGCTATTCCGACATGGTGGCG
>JBGSJD010000487.1:0-4481 GCA_041742195.1 Hyphomicrobiaceae bacterium | reverse complement strand
CCCGACGACGAGGCTCTCGAGGGTCGCAAGCGTTGCGTCAGCGAGGCCGCCGGCCGCGCCTTGATAGACGCGGGTCGAATCGGTGAAGCGGTCGCAGATGACCCAATCGCCGCGCGCCAGTGCCGGCCGGATTGTGGCGTCCAGGTGATCGGCCCGGGCAGCGGTGAAAAGGAGCGCCTCGGCGACCGGCGCATGCGATGGCGTCGCCGGGTCGAGGATGAAGCCGCGAAGGGCGAGCCTCCCGGCTCGCGGGTCTCGACGACCGCAATCCCCCGAGACCGGAGGTGGGCCGCGAGCAAGCGGGCCTGGGTCGACTTGCCCGAGCCTTCGCCGCCCTCGAACGTGATGAACCTGCCCGTCATGGGGCAGTGGTAGGCGGACGCCCGGGGCCTGTCAAACCGGGCTGCCGGCTGAAAAACGTGCCAGCCAGACCGTATGGCCGCCGCAGTGGGGATCCTCGATCGTGTGTGCCAGGACCTCGAACCCGTGGCGGGCCAGGAACGCGCGATAGGTATCGGTCGCGAGGCTCGCATGAAAGAGGGGCTCGCCTTCGAAGGTTCCAATCGCCTCGCCGTCGCCGGGGCCACTGGTGAACATCAGCGTCGCGCCCGGGGCCGCGTGTGCCGCAAAGATCCCGAACATGGCCCGCTGATCGGTCCGCGGGAGATGAAAGAAGCTGTCCCACGCGAGGATGCCGTCGAAGCTTTCGGCCAACGCCAGTGACCGCATGTCGGCGACGATCCACGCGTGGGTCGGCATGCGGTTGCGGCACAGCGCGATCATGGCCGGCGAACTGTCCACGCCGGTTACGCGGAACCCCCGCTCTGAAAGATGGCGTGCGATGGGCTCACCGGAGCCGCAGCCGAGATCGAGAATGCGGGCACCGACCGGTAACGCTGCGCAGAAGCGATCGAGCCAGACACGTTCGCCGAGGTCCTTGCCGCGCAGGCGATCCCAAGCCGCAGCATGGCGATCGTAGAGCGGAATGATCCTCGATGCGATCCCGGAAGGGTCATCCTCGCTCAAGCCGATCCACTCCGGATGTTGCGTCGCGCTGGAGGCGACCACCGATCACAACAGCCAGCCCAGCGTCATGTGCACGATCGTATCGATGCCGCGGCGCACGATGCCGCCGGGCTTCACCTCCTCGGTGGCATAGAGGGGGATCTCGCTCATGGCCTTGGTCGATGAGGTCACGCGGAGCGTCGCGACACGATCGCCACGGGCGATGGGCGTCTTGAGGGGCCGCTTGTAGACGATCTCGGCCTTCAGCTTCTGGTTAGCGGGAAACTTCGGCAGCACGATGCTGATCGGTCCCTTGCCCTTGAGCGGCACCCACATGCGATCGCCGCCCCAGACCCGGGCCTCACCGACCACCTCGTCGGCGTCGAACAGGCGTACGTCCGAGATATTGGCAAAGCCCCACTCGAAGAGGCGCTGGCCCTCGGTCCGGATGTCCTCGCGCTTCTCGAGGCCACTCAGGACGAGAATCAACCGGCGGCCCTCCTGGTTCGCGGAGGCGACGACACCGAAGCCGGCGGCTTTGATGTGGCCCGTCTTCAGGCCGTCGACGCCGGCGATGCCGACCAGCGGATTGCGGTTGAGGAAGCGGTGCTTCCGGTACTGAAGTTCGCGCTGGCCGAAGCGGGAATAGTGCTCGGGATACTCCCGCATCAGGAACCGGGCGAGTTCTGCCAACTCGCGCACAGTCATGAGCTGGTCGTCGTGGGGGAGCCCGGTTGCGTTGCCGAACGTCGCTTTGGTCAGCCCGATGCGCCGGGCCTCATCGCGCATGAGACGGGCGAAGTTTTCCTCCGATCCCGCCAGCGCCTCGGCGACGGCGATGGACGCGTCATTGCCGGACTGGACGATGATGCCCTGCAGCAGGAGGTCGAGTTTCTCCTTCGTGTTCACCGGAATGAGCATCGCCGAGGTTCCGGACGGCCCGCCGCCCCTCCGCCACGCATTCACCGAGATGAGGATATCGTCGTCGAGCTTGATCTCGCCCGCCTTGATGGCCCGGAAGACTACCGCGAGGGTCATCAGCTTGCTCATGCTGGCCGGAGGCGCCAGCTCGTCGGCGTTGTGCTGAAAGACAATGGCGCCCGATTCGGCGTCCATGAGCACCGCCCGCTCGGCGCGGGTCGTCGGAATGCCGCCCTGACGGGCGATCTGGGCCGCGTTGCGGGCCGATGCGTTCGTGGCGGTCCACAGCGCGGCGACCAGGAAGGCCGGGATCAGCGCGAGCAGCAGCGCGCCTCCCAAAAGGCGCCGACCGAAAGGCGCACGTGCCAACGTCATGGCTGTCCCACCGTCGTTAACCGTGTCGAAGCGCCCATAAGGCTGATCGAGGGATGCCGAGTCAACCCGGGGCGCCGGGTCGCGCACACAATCGGCCGCCGCGCGGCGCTGGATCGCGCTTGCCTGGTGCTTTCGGGACAGATGAACCCTGCTAAGGTTTGGCGCGCGGGCGGAGCGCGTACGATCCGCCGGTCAACCGATGTCAATTCTCCTCGTGGAGGTGCGCTTGCAGGACCAGCCGACGACAGCCCCCTCGTCCGGGCGCGAGCGCGAGCCGCAGGGCATCGATCCGATTACGGTCGCCGTCGTCCAGCATCGCCTGCACGCGATCGTCGAGGAGATGGGCGAGGCGATGCTGCGCACCGCCTACTCGCAGATCCTCAACTCGAGCCGGGATTTCTCCACGGGCATCTGCGATGGGGGCGGTCGACTCATCGCGCAGGCCGAGCACGTGCCGGTGCACGTCGGCGCGCTCCCCTATGCCGCCCGCTCGATCGCCGAAGCGTTCGCCGGCGACATCCATCCGGGCGACGTGTTTCTGCTCAATGATCCCTACTTCGGCGGCAATCACCTCCCCGACGTCACCGTCTTCGTTCCGGTGTTCGCGGACGGGGCACTGGCGTTCTGGTCGATCAACCGGGCGCACATGAGCGACATCGGCGGCTCGACGCACGGAGCCTACAATCCGGCCGCCACCGAGATCTACCAGGAAGGGTTGCGCATCCCGCCGCTGCGCATCACGGATCGCGGCGCGCCGCGCGAAGACCTGATACGCATGATCGCGACCAACGTCCGCCACAGCCGCGATTTCCGGGGCGATCTCGCGGCCATGATCGGGTCGGCCAAGCTCTGCGAGAAGCGGCTCCTCGCGCTCATCGCCGAACTCGGCACGGCGCGGCTGGCGCCAGCCATCGAGGCCATGCTCAACGGTGCCGAGCGCCGCGCCCGGGCGATCGTCGAGACGTGGCCGGACGGGACCTACTTCGGCGAAGCGTGGCTCGACGACGACGGCCGGGGGAGGAACGACGTCGCGATCCGCGCCAAGGTGACGGTCTCGGGCAGCGACCTCGAGATCGATCTCAGCGAGTCCGACACCGAGGCGAAGAGCTTCGTCAATTCCTCGCACGCCAACATGCAGTCGGCGTGCGCCATGGCCTTTGCGTATCTCATCGACCACGACATCCCGAAGAACGACGGCTCGTTCCGACCGCTCAAGGTGAAGGCACGGCCGGGGACGATCGTGTGGGCGAGCGACGGCTTGCCGGTCACGATGTGCACGAGCCACTGCTCGAACGAGATCGTCGAGGCAATCGTCGTCGCGCTTTCGGCGGCGTGCCCTGACCGCGCCATGGGAGGCTGGGGGCGGCGCTTCCGCATCGCCATCAAGGGCGAGGACCCGCGCACGCAGCGGCCGTTCATCTGGCATCTGTTCCAGGCGCGCCCCGGCGGCGGGGGATCGTCGGTGGGCGACGGCTACAATTCGGTCGGGGAGTGGCACTCGGCCGGGGGCATCAAGTTCGGCTCCATCGAGGTGGCCGAAGCGCGCTTTCCGTTCCTGTTCCTGCACCACGAATTCCGTCCCGATTCGGCGGGCGACGGGACATTCCGCGGGGGCACGGGCGCCGACCTCGAGATGGTCGTCGAAACCGCCGTCCCGGCGCTCGGCAACACGGCCGGCGACGGGATCCGGCACGGCGCGCGCGGCATGCTCGGGGGCGGCGACGGGAAGCCGCATCACTACATCCTGAAGCGAGCTGCAACCGGCGAGGAGATCGTGCTCGGGACCAAAATGGTGGGGGTCACCATCGAGCCGGGCGATCGGCTGCTCATTCATTCGGGCGGCGGGGGCGGTTGGGGCGAGCCGGGCCGGCGGACAGCCGAAGCGCGTCAGCGCGATGTCGACAACGGTCTCGTCGGGCCGATGCCCGCGCCAACTCCGAAGACTTGAGGGCTTTCATGTTTCGTATCGGAATTGATGTCGGCGGCACGTTCACCGACCTCGTGGCCGTCGACGAGACCGGCCAGTCGACGCTTGCCAAGAGCCCGTCCACGCCAGCCGATCCGTCGATCGGGGTGCTGGAAGGCCTCGCCGTGCTGGCGCGCGCACTCGGGCTCGACCGGTCGGCTCTGCTGGCCCGGACCGAGCGCATCGTGCACGGGACGACGGTTGCCACCAATGC
>JBGSJD010000486.1:0-11102 GCA_041742195.1 Hyphomicrobiaceae bacterium | reverse complement strand
GAGGCGCCGCGCGGCTTCGGGCGTGCCGACGGAGGACCGCTCGCGGAAGGGATCGACGAGCTCGGCTGCGAGACCGTAGCGCTGGACACGCCACTTGTTTTCCTTCGCCAGCGCCCGCTCCGGCGAGGTCAACCCCGCGTTGAGCGTCCGGTCGAGAACGAGCGCGCGAACCAGCGCCCGGTAGACAGCCGCGATCGTCAGGCTGTCCTCGATCCGCGTGCAGGCGTCGGCGATGCGCAACTCCAGCGTCGGATACTTGTGCGAAGGGCGGATCGCCCACCAGATGTAGCTCGGATTGGCGATGATGCCGGCGCGCGCCAGCACGTCCGTGTAGCCCTCGTACTCGGCCCAGCTCCGGAACAACGGCGGCAGGCCGGTGCGCGGCAACTCGTCGTAGGATGTGAGGCGGTAGCTCGCGAAGCCCGATTCCATGCCGCGCCAGAACGGCGACGAGCACGACAGAGCCAGCAGGATCGGCAGAAACGGGATCGACCGCCGCATCACGTCGATGCGCGTCTCGTTGTCGGGTAGCGCCACATGGACGTGCAACCCGCACACGAGGTTGCGGAACGCGAGCAGCTGCAATTCGCTCACGACCTCGTCATAGCGCTGCTTCTGCGTCTGCTGCTGCTCGGGCCATTCCGCTGTCGGGTGCGTTCCGGCGGCCAGCACGGAAAGACCGGTCTCGTTGCCGGCTTTCGCGAGCGCCGATCTCAGCCGACGCAGATGCGCCCGCGCCTCCCTGAAGTCGTGGCAGATTGGCGTGGCGGCCTCGACCTGGGATTGCAGCAGCTCCGGATGCACGCCCTCGCCCGCCAGCGCGTTGGCGCGCGCGATGAATTTCTCATGCGCCTGCGGCTCGATGAGCAGCGTCCGCTCGTGGACGACGAAGAATTCTTCCTCGATGCCAAAAGTGAAATCCATGAAAGGGATGCTCCTTGTCCGGCCAGCTTGGCAGCTCGCTGGCACGTGCGTTCGTCGGCGTCGGGTGATGCGAGTGGCGCGTGACAGGCGCGCCGGGAGCAGATGAGGGATTTACAGCGCCCCCGGAAGCCACGGCAAGGCCTTTGCGCGCTGGGTTCCCAGTGTCGGTTGGGCGTTGTCTCCCGTGGGCTCCGATTGAGCCGAACTCCGAGCGGCGCTATGGCGTGGTCGTACCGCGAGGAGAATCGCCCATGCCCCTGATGTCCCTGCTCTCAGCCCAGCCCCTTCCCCCGATGGCCCAGGCCCTGATCGTGATCGGTGTCGGCGTGTTCTCGACCCTGCTCGGCTTCGGCATCCTGCCCGCCGGCTTCGATCAGAAGAAGGCTGCGGCCTGGCGCCGCCGCTACGCCGGAAACTTTCGCATCGGCGGACCGCTCGTTATCGTGGTTGGCTTGGTCATGCTCGCGAGGGCCATGTTCTGGCCGGCCTGATCGCCTTCGGAGGTTCCAGTCCATGTACACGCTGCTCTCGGCCACCCCCTCGCCCTACGCACGAAAGGTGCGGATCGCCCTCATCGAGAAGGGCATCCCGTTCGAGCTGAAGACCGAGGTTCCCTGGGATCACACCACCGAAACGCCGAAGTGGAATCCGCTGGAAAAGCTGCCTGTCCTGATCACGCCCGAGGGTGAGGGCATCTACGAGAGCCGATTCATTCTCGAGTGGCTCGAGGTGAAGCATCCGATGCGGCCGCTGCTGCCGCACGACGAGGCGGGGCGCCTTGCCGCCCGCCAGATGGAAGTCCTCGCCGACGGCGTCTGCGACGCATTCGTACTGCATTTCTTCGAGCGCCATCGCGAGGCGGGCAAGCAAAGCTCCGAATGGCTGGCGCGCCAGCATCGCAAGATCGATGGCGGCCTGAAGGAGATCGCGCACCGGATCGGGACACGAGAGTTTGCCGTCGGTGACCGGTTCGGCCTCGCCGACATCGCTGCCGGCACGGTCGTGGCCTATCTCACCGTCCGTTACCCCGACCTCGATTGGCGCACGCGCCATCCCGATCTGGCGGCCTATTCCGATCGCCTCGAGCAACGCCCGTCGTTCGCCGCCACGCGTCCTGTCCCGCAGCGGATCAGCGACAAGGTCGTCTGAGCGGGGCTCCCGGCCGGTTCGGTGCGCGCCGGGCCAGCAGTCGATGGCGGATCGGTCCTGCGGTGCGATGTGGCCGGCTCGCGAGAGCCGACCACATGCTGACGGCAGTCGGGCGCCATTCCTTGCGGAACCCCTCTAGGGCCCCCGACCACCCGTCCTTCGCGCCACCCCCTGCACCGCGGTATCGCGAGCCCACCAGGCAGCAGCACGATGCCTCGCCCGTCCCCGCTCGGGCTTGCGCCCACGGCGTCGAGGCAGGCGCGCACCATAGCCAGGAAAGCCTGGGAGGCAAGCCTCTGGGGTCGTGGTGCGGCCGGGACCGCGCCCCCTGAAACAGCCGGTTTCAGCGCCCCCGACGGTCGACGGGACTGGCGCGAAATCGCGCCGCCCAGTTGATATGCCGGCGGCGCTCGAAACGGCACGCGATTGTTGGAGCACGGAAAAAGAGTCAGCCGTCGAAGGCGTTCCTGAGGCCCGTCGGGGCCCGGACGGGATTTATCCACAACTCTGTCGTTCGCGCGGCCTGCGGTGCCCTGTTACAGTGTCAGATACATTCCGTCGCACACGGGCGCTCAGGCTGCGACGGCGGCCTCGAGAAGCGCCCGCACCGATGCGGGCGGCGGCACGGAGACCCGGGCGTCGAGATCGAAGAACACGTTCACGCACTCCGCTGTCGCATGGCACGTCTCGCCGATGAAGAGACCGTAGCCCGTCGTGATCGAGCGATTGCCGAGCCGGATGAAGCGGGAGCCCACCTCGACGGTTCCCGGATAGAAGAACTCCTTGCGGAAATCGATGGCCACGCGCGCCAGGACGAAATCGATGTTCGGCCCCTCGCCCCGGCCCGTCATGCCGCCGTCGGCCATCAGGCGGTAGAAGAGATCGCAGCGCGCCGCCTCGAAATAGGCCGAGGTGGCCACGTTGTTGATATGCCCCAGCATGTCCGTGTCCGAGAAGCGGATGGTGACGGGCGTCATGAGCCCGAATGTCGATCGTTTCGTCAGATCGAAGGTCTTCTGGTCAGCCATCTCGAACCTCGCCTATGCTTGCCGGTGTGGCCGCATGGATAGGCGGCGGTTGCAGCAAATCAAGCCCGATGGCGTCGCGCCATGCGATGTCTCGTCAGAGGCTCAGGGAAGGAACGCTCGCATGGAACGGCCGACGCCGCTCAAGGGACTGACGGTGCTCGACATGAGCCAGGGCATCGCGGGACCCTCCTGCGCCAGCCACTTCGCGGCCCATGGGGCCCGCGTGATCAAGCTGGAGCCGCGCGAAGGCGACTGGATCCGCAATCTCGGCACTCCGATTGCCGGCGCCTCGTCGGCAACGATCATCTACAACCGCGGCAAGGAGAGCATTGCCGTCGATCTCAAGACCGAGGAGGGGCGTGAAATCGCGCTCGAGCTAGGCGAGAAGGCCGACGTGGTGCTCGAAAGCGCCCGGCCTGGCGTCATGGAGCGGCTGGGCCTCGGCTTCGCCCAGTTCAGCGAGCGCAACCCATCCGTCGTCTATGTGTCGATTTCCGGCTACGGCCAGCGCGGACCGAAGCGCGAGACACCGATGGTCGATACCGTCGGGCAGGCGTTCTCCGGCCTCATGAGCGTCATCCGCGCCCGCGATGGCGCGCCCGTGAAGATCGACGTCCCCCTGATCGATGCCATTACGGGGCTCTATGCGTTCCAGGCGGCATCGATGGAGCTGTGGGGGCGAAAAGCAGGAGCCCCCGGCCGCCATATCGATGTCTCGCTGATGCAGTCGGCGGCCCACATGCAAGCCATCAACATCGTCGAGCACGCCTTCGTCGGCCGCCCGCCTGCGCTTCTCAATCCGCCGGCCGGAAACTACCCGACCGCCGACGGCTGGATCGCCGTGACGCTGGTGACCGAAGCGCAATACCAGGCGATCTGTCGATCCATCGGCCGGCCGGAACTCGCGACCGACCCCCGCTATGCAACGTTCGCGGCGCGCCGCGACAACCTTGCGGCCTTGCGCGCGGAACTGGATCTTGAGTTGAAGAAGAAGCCGACCCGCGAATGGGCGGAGATCTTCGCCCGCGAAGGCGCTCTCGGCGCGCCGATCAACGACTACGGCGACTGGCTCGGTGACGCCCATGTGACGGCGGTAGAAGCCGCACCCGACTACGAGCTGGCAACCGGCGACATGGTGCGCATGCCGCATCTGCCGGGCGGCATCATGGACGACGCGGCCGTCCCCATCATCGGCGAGCACACGCGATCCGTGCTGACCGAACTCGCCTACACGCGCGAGGAGATCGCCGACCTCGTCCGCCGCGGCGTCGTGGTCGATATCGACGGGGAGTAGCTTGGGCTCGGCGCGGCCGATCAGGCCGTGGCGTGGGCGGAGCGCCGAAGCATGGCCCCGCACCTCGGACGCCGTCTGCTCGAACTGGCGAACGCGCCGTTCGTCGACCCGCGAGCTCACCGTCTCGTAGATCTGGGTCGCGAGCGGGATGCTTTCCCCTGATTTGAGGACCAGCACCGGCAACGGCAGCGGCTTCAGGTGCCGGGTCGTCCAGCCGGGCGTCATGAGCTGCGCATCGACGATGTCACTCGTGGGCAATCGCCGGGTCTGGGAGAAAAGGAAATAGTTGGTCGTCACGACGTCCGCGAAGCCCGCCGGCATGTCGAGCGTGACCGTCGTCCGGAGCGGATGGCGGGCGCAGATCCAGACCGGCCAGCTGATGCAGACCGCCCACCAGGCGGCGCCGAAAAGATCCCACCCGGCCGGGTCGTCCTCGAAGCGGCCAAGTCCCATGAGCGCCAGTACGAGAACGAGCGGCAGGTACGCAAACAGCACAAGAATCACCGCGATGAGCACGCCACCGGCGAGCCGGGCCGTTCCCCCGTCGGAGAAGTGGGCGATGCGTGGTGCCGCGACGGGGTGAAGTGTGTCGATCATGGGAAGATGCCCGTTTCAGAGACTTGAATACGAGACATAATGTATCGTAATTACGGGAATTCGCAAGCGTGACGCCTCATCGCTCACTCGATTGTGACGGGATGCGGCGGCTGGTTCGGCGAACCCTTGGCGACGTGCGGCCGGAATGGAATGCTGGCGCATCCATCCCACTCACATGCCGAGCCGCCACATGACAGTCGACACCTCCACCCGCGCCTCACCCTTCGGACCGCAGCGCTACTTCGAAGACTTCAAGCTCGGCGAGACGTTCTACATTCCTTCGCGCACGGTGACCGAGGCGCACTTCGCAGCCTTCCAGGCCGCCTCCGGCGACAATCACCCGATCCATTATGATCGCGTGTTCTGCCGGGCTCACGGCCACCGCGATCTGCTGGCCCACGGCTATCAGGTGGCGATCCAGACCTGCGCGGGCGCCGGCGTCTTCCCGTTTCTGGTTGAGGACAGCCTGCGCGCCTTCATCGAGCAGTCGACGCGCTTTCTGGCGCCGGTCTACGCCGGTGACACGCTCTATCCGCTGCTCGAGGTGGCCGAGCTGAAGGAGCAGCGGACGACCGGCGTGCTCACCATGCGCTCGACGATCCACAATCAGGACGATGTCCTCGTCCTCGAGGGGACGCAGCGCTATCTGCTCAAGAAGCGCGCGACGTGAGCCGCGCGCCAGGCAACGCATGCCTCAGGGCCAGACCTGCACATAGCCGAAGCCGTCGCGCTCCGACGTCGTGCCGAAGTGCTTGTCGTAGTCGGCCTTCAGCGCCTTCAGGTGATCGGACGCCATGAAGGCCTCGAACACCTCCTGGCTCGCGAACTCGTACTGCACCATGTAGTCGTACTTGTCCGGCCCGAAGAGCTTCTTGTAGCGCCGCGCGCTGACCGCACCCTTGTACTTGAGGACGTCCGGAATGTGCGCCTCGTGATACCAGGCGTTGAAGGCGGCTTCCTGCTCTTTGGTGATCGTCGCGCGAACGACAAAAAGTCCGACGGCCATGGGTATCTCTCGAGTTCGGTACGGTTGGGGAAGGTGGGGCGACGAGGCGGTTTCGATCGCCCTGCCGCCGCGAGCGGCTCAGGCGGCGACGTATCCGCCGTCGACGTTGTAGTTGGCGCCGGTCACGTAGCTTGCCCGGTCGGAGCAGAGCCAGCACACCATCTCCGCGATCTCTTGCGCGGTTCCCATGCGGCGCGCGGCCGTCGTTCGCAGGATCTCCTCACCCCGCCGCGTCATGACCTCCTTCGTCATGTCGGTCTCGATGTAGCCGGGGCAGACCGAGTTCACGCGAATGCCGTTCGTCGCGTATTCGATAGCGGCCGTCTTGGTGAGTCCGACCACGCCATGCTTTGCAGCGACATAGGCCGAGGATGTCGGCAACCCGACGAGACCGGCGATGGAGGCCGTGTTGACGATCGCGCCGGCGCCCTGCGTCTGCATCACCTCGAGTTCGGCGCGCATCGCGAGCCAGACGCCTTTCAGGTTGACCGCGATCATGCGGTCGAACGCCTCCTCCGACCAGTCGGCGGTCTTGGCGCCGGCCGCGTTCACCTGATAGCCGGCGATCCCTGCGTTGTTGAAGGCGCAGTCGAGCCGCCCGAACGCGTCGACGGTGCGCGCGACCATGGCCGCGACCTCGTTGGCTTTGGTGATCTCGACCGTGATCGAGATCGCCTGCCCGCCGGCGGCATTGATCATCTGCACGGTCTCCTTGGCGCCGTCGCCATTGAGATCGGCGACCGCGACCCGCGCGCCTTCCCTGGCGAACAGGATCGCCGCTGCCCGGCCGATGCCGCGCGCGCCCCCCGAGATCAGTGCCGTCTTTCCGTCGAGCAGTCCGGCCATGGGTGTCCTCCGTTATTCGATTGGAGGAAATGATGCGCTGGCGCGCTGGTCCGGGCAATCCTTTCGGGAACGACGAGCCCCCGCGCGAGACGGGGGCTCGTCTGGATCGATGGGGCGGCCTCAGAACTCGATGTGACGCAGGAAGGCTCCGAGCTGGCGCTCCCACAGCGATACCGTCTCGCGGAAGTGCTCGACGGAGATGCCGCTGAACATCAGGATGTCCATGCGGAGCGCGATGTTCTGGTCCGCGCGCCGGACGGCGTAGGCGTAGCGCTTGGAGCGTCCCCAGGCGTGGAGGTTCTCGTCGCCCGTCTTGGTGTTCGGGCGGAAGGCCGAGTCGAACGAGATCGACGAGCAGTTCCGTCCCTGCTCGCAGCCGTAGAAGTAGATCGAGACGCGCGCGCCCTGCGAGCGGGTGGTGATCAGCGGATCGCCCTGATCGTCGGTGCTGATCTGAACCGCATAGCCCTCGCCACGCAGGAAGTCGGCGATCTGGTTGGCGTCGGCGCCGATCGAGGCCGAAGCCCGCTGGGTCGCGAGTGGCGTGCTGGCGGCTGAAAGGCCGATGCCCTGGGCGTTGGCGGACGAAGCCGGCGCGAGCGCGGCGGCCAGAACGATGCCGAGAGCGGCGAGGGTCGGGATGCGCATGGGAGATCTCCTTACGAGTGGCAGCTTGCAGGATGTGAGCCCCGTGGGCTCGGGATGGGCTTTAAAATATACATCGTTCAGAACGAGGCAATACGAAACATATCGTCTCGGATGAAGCTTTCGTGATCGAGCCGGACCAGCCGCGCAATCGCCACCACCCGGCCGCGCCGCGGTCGCGCTGAAACCCTGGCGCATGTCGTTGCGTACCTGCAGGTGGACCCGATCCGGGCCGAAGGACGAACGAGCACGAGGCGAGCCATGACGATCCGAACGAGCGCGGCGGCGGTGATGCTGATCGCAGCACTGTCCCCGGTTGCGGCAGCCGAGGACTACGCCAGCTGGCCGGTGCTCCAGAGCACGTTCCCGTCCACCGGTGGCGGCGGCATCATGATCAAGGGCTACGACCCCGTGATCAGCGGCGGCAAATGCCTCACGACGTTCATGGCCGTCGAGCCGGGCGAAAATCCCAAGGTCTACCCGAATGTCATCGAGTTCGACGCGGTCCCGGTGAGCGGCGGCACGCTCTGCACGGGTGGCAAATGGCGCGCCTTCGATGGCGGCGCGACAGGTACGACGCCGTTCCGCATGGTCTTCAAGGACGGCGTCTTTCGCCGCAGTCCGTGATGGTGGGCGGAGGCGGGAAGGGAGCGTCCTCCGAAAGGGATTGCCCCGGGCGCTCGCAATGGCATGATCGGGGCCAGCCAACCAGCAATAGCGGAATCCCCCTGCCATGCCTTTCGAGCCCGCGAGCGATATCCTGTCCGACTACACCGTCCTCGACCTGACGCGGGTCCGCTCGGGACCGACCTGCATCCGTCAGCTCGCCGACTGGGGCGCCAACGTCATCAAGATCGAGGATCCGGAAAGCGACAAGGTCGGGCTCGGCGGCCCGCGCTCCGGCTCCGATTTCCAGAACCTGCATCGCAACAAGCGTTCGATCACGCTCAACCTGAAGTCGCCGGAGGGGCGCGAGGTCTTCATGGCGCTCGCCGCCCGCGCCGACGTCATCGTCGAGAACTATCGCCCGGACGTGAAGGCGCGTCTCGGCATCGACTACGCCGCCGTCTCGAAGATCAACCCGCGCATCGTCTACGCCTCGATCTCGGGCTTCGGTCAGGATGGCCCGCTGAGCAAGCGCCCCGGCTTCGACCAGATCGCGCAAGGCATGGGCGGCCTCATGTCCATCACCGGCGAGCCCGGCAAGGGCCCGATGCGCGTCGGCATTCCGATCGCGGATCTGACGGCCGGCATCTTCTGCAGCCAGGGCATCCTGCTGGCGCTGATGGAGCGGCAGAAGTCGGGGAAGGGGCAGTGGGTCCAGACGTCGCTGCTGCAGGCCCAGGTCTTCATGCTCGACTTCCAGGCGACGCGCTGGCTGATGGACCAGGAAGTGCCCCCGCAGGCTGGCAATGATCACCCGACATCGATCCCGACGGGCGTCTTCAAGACCTCCGACGGCTTCATCAACATCGCCGTCGCCGGCCAGAAGATGTGGGAGAAGTTCGCGTCGCTCTTCAAGGACAAGGGCTTCGACGATCCGATGTTCAAGGACGGCAAGGGCCGCTCCGCCAACCGCAAGCAGTTGAACGCGCTGATCGAGAGCCACACCTCGAAGAACACGTCGGCCTACTGGATCGAGATGCTCAACGCCAACGGCTGCCCGGCGGGCGAGATCAACACGATCGATCAGGTGTTTGCCCTCGAGCAGGTCCGCCATCTGGGGCTCGCCCAGCCGATGGTCAGCCAGGAACGTGGGGCAACCGAGGTCCTCGGCCAGCCGATCCTGATGAGCCGGTCAAAGGCGACCGTGAAGCGCCCGCCGCCGACACTCGGTCAGCAGACGGACGAGGTCCTCGCCGAGATCGGCTACGAGCCCGACGCCATCGCCAAATTGCGCAAGGACGGCGCGGTCTGAGCCGCAATCGTCATGCCGGCGCGCCGCCTCTCACCCAGGCGTGCGCCGGGCCGGCAGCGCAGATCCGTTGCACGACCCGATCGGGCGCGTGCAACCTGGCGTGCTCGAACGCGAGCGGCACCAGCCGGCCGGCGACGGCGTCCAGCAACTCGCCGGGTTTCAGGAGGAAGTCCGGGTTCGACGGGCGTCCGTAGGTGGCGTTGCCTTCGGCGAAGGTCTCGTAGATCAGGAGGCCGGCCGGCGCGACGAGCCCGACGAGGATCGGCAGCAGCGGCCGCCAGAGATAGTTGGTGACCACGACGGCGTCGAAAGGGCCGGCGATCGATTGAGGCCAGCCGTCGCGCTCGAGATCAGCCGCAACCAGCGTCGCCCGCCGATCGAGGCCCAGGCCTGAGGCGCGCGAGATGTCGCGGTCGACCCCGGTTGCGACCAGACCCGCGTGCATGGCGGCGTCGAGATGCCGGCCGCTGCCGCAGGCGACATCCAGCATCGTCCCGCCCGCCTTCACGCCGGGGAGGAACCGAACCACCCAGGGTGACGGCTCCGGCATGGATGAACGTTGGTCACTCATTCGTGTCCCCCGCACGAGAATTGTCATGGACGGCCGAGAGGCCATATAAGGGCGCATGTCACAACCAATCGCAATCGCGGGCGGGGGTTCGGCCGCGCCGATCGACCTCATCAAGATGAACGGCCTCGGCAACGAGATCGTCGTCGTCGACCTGCGCGGCACCCGTCGCCAGCTGTCGGCCGACGAGGTGCGCGGTATCGCAGCGATGCCCGAGTGGCACTTCGACCAGATGATGGTGCTGCACGATCCGCATCGTCCGGGGACCGAGGCCTTCATCCGGATCTACAATACGGACGGCTCCGAGGCGGGCGCGTGCGGCAATGGCATGCGCTGCGTCGGCTGGTACGTGGCCGAGCGGACGGCGCGCCGCGAGCAGCATTTCGAGACGGCGGCCGGGCTTCTCGATGTGACCGTGGCGAGCGCCGACCGCATCACGGTCGACATGGGCGAGCCACGGTTCCGGTGGGACGAGATCCCGCTCTCCGAGCCGTTCCACAACACACGCCGCATCGAGCTGCAGGTCGGGCCCATCGACGCCCCGGTGCTTCATTCCCCGTCGGTCGTGAGCATGGGCAACCCGCACGCCATCTTCTGGGTCGACGACGTCGACGCCCACGACCTTGCCCGCCATGGCTCGCTCCTCGAGTTCCACCCCCTCTTTCCCGAGCGCGCGAACATCTCGCTGGCGCAGGTCGTCAGCCGTACCCTGATCCGCCTGAGGACCTGGGAGCGCGGCGCCGGTCTGACGCGTGCCTGCGGCTCGGCGGCGTGTGCGGCAGCGGTCGCAGCCATCCGTCTCGATCTCACCGACCGAAAAGTGACGGTGATGGTCCCCGGCGGTCCCCTCGAGATCGAGTGGCGGCCCGACGGCCACGTAGCCATGACCGGTCCGGCCGAGTTCGAGCGCCAGGGACGCGTGAGCCTCGGTGGCGCGACCGGTCCGGCCGGCGGGTGAAACTCAGATGACAGAGCCGAAGGTGATCACGCTGGGCTGCCGGCTCAACAGCTACGAGTCCGAGGTCATGGTGCGCGAAGCCACGAACGCCGGTCTCGGCGCGTCGGTGATCGTGAACACGTGCGCCGTGACGGCCGAGGCGGTGCGCCAGGCCCGCCAGGCCATCCGC
>JBGSJD010000485.1:0-2375 GCA_041742195.1 Hyphomicrobiaceae bacterium | reverse complement strand
CGCCGAGAACGCCCGGCCGAAGTCGACGGCGCCACCGACTAGCGACACGGTGACAATGGTCGAGAGCGCGAAGATGATGCCGACGCTTCCCTTCGCATCGGCGGCGAAACGTGCCGCGCAACCCGGCTGCCGGGGCCGCGGCCTGGCCACGCCGGACACGTTCTGGGCAGACTGTGAAGCGGTGGTAAAGAGGCGGCGAGGCATTGGATATCTCCTTAATCCCCGGTTGATGTCACCCGGAAAATTAGGAGCAGAATTTCATCGTCGACAAAGGGTTGGTGTGAATACCGTGAGAAATGCATTTCTGCATTCCGTAAAATTGTTCGCGTTCTGGTTTTGAAATGGGAGGTCGCCCACGTCGATCCGCCGTGGAATGGCGGATCTCGTGCGCACCGGATCGGAAAACCCCACAATCTAGATATGCAATCGACGTGCCTCGCCGCATGACGCCCCGATCCGGAGTATTGGCTGATGACAGATGATCACACTGTCCCGGATCGGGATCGGATCGCCACGCTCGTTATGGCGTTGTGTGTCGAGCGCGGTCCCGATCGCTCCATCTGCCCGTCCGAGGTCGCCCGTCGGATGACCGGCGACGACGGTGACTGGCGCCGTCTGATGCCCGACGTGCGGGCTGTGGCTCACGAAATGGCGGCTGACCGGCGGATCGAGATCACGCGGCGCGGCGTACCGGTCCAGCCGGGCGTCGGACGTGGGCCCATTCGCCTGCGGATCGCGCGGGGCGGCGGCACGTCAGGTCGGCGCGCGTGATCCCTTCGAACGCCGGCAGCGCTCCGAACAATAACGGACGTGCTCCCAGTCGCGCGCCCAGGCCTTTCGCCATGTGAAAGGCCGCTGGCAGACGGCGCATGTCTTTGTCGGCAGATCCGACTTTCGCATGCCTTTCGAAACGGCGTTGGCTTTCGTCGACTTCGCCATGGACGGGATTTTCTCGCCGCTCAGCCGAGACCGTCGAGCAGCACGTCCTTCGCCTCGTTGACCTTTGCAGCCAGATAGGTGGAGCCGCCCCGGTCCGGATGCAGTTTCAGGATCAGCTCCCGATGTGCGCGCCGGATCTCCTCCGCGTCCGCGCCGTCCGCGAGGCCCAGGATCTCGAGCGCCTCCGCCCGGGTCATGCGGCCGTCCTCGCCCTTCGGCGCGTCCGCTTCTGCGCGCGAAAGATCGTCCCGCCAGGTGGGATGGATACGGTCGAGATAGGCTTCGACGAGCTGCGCCGATTGTGGGTCGACGAAGCGGCAATCCTGCCAGAGGTGCGCGAGTTCGACCGGCCGGAGGCTCTCGATGCTGCGATTGGCGAAAAAGCCCTTGAGCACCCGCCCGCGCATCATCCCCGTCGCATGATCGAGTTCCATCTCGAGATGATCCGTCGTCACCGACGAGGTCTGCTCCGGGCGTGGCGCACCGCCGGTCGGCAGACCGGGAATCTGGGCGCCCGACAGCAGCCACACCCCCAGCATCCCGAGCGGAAAACCGAACTGCGCCGCGCCTCGAAACACCAGAATGCCGGCCCCGATCAGCGCCGCGATCCCGAAGCCGAGCTGCACGTGCTTTGCCATTCGCGCCGGGTTTGCCTTGACGAAGAATTTGAGGGCGACGAGCCCGAGCGCCAATGTGGCGAGACCGAGAATGAAGGCCTGCATGCTCTACTTTCGTGTCATGTCGGCGAGGAGGCGACGCGCCGCCCCGCCGTTCGCGGCGGCTGCAAGTCGCATGAGAGCCGCGCGGCCGCCCGCTGCATAGACGGCGACGGCTCTGAGCAGATCTCTGAGCTGGCCCGCGGCCCCCTGGTCGAAGCTGCAGTAGGCGCCCTGCGTCAGCCGCGCAATTTCACGGAACGCGATCCGCGCCTGGGCATTGCCGCCTTCCTGAAACATGAACGCGGGGACGCCGAGGAGCGCCAGTTCGCCGGCGCGTCCGCACAGATCGTCGATCTGCTCTTCCATGCAGTCCCCGACGTAGACCAGCGCGCTAACCCGCTGCCGCTCCGTTTCGGTCCGCACGTGCGAGAGCACTTTCCCGATCTGCGTATAGCCGCCCCGACAGTCGACCGTCGTCATCAGCCGGCTGAGCGTGGCGGCGTCCGACACCCAGCGTGAGGCCCGGCATTCGCCCGCGCCACGAAAGTAGACGAGTTGAACGTCGAGACTGCCCGTCTCGCGCACCACGTCGAACATCTCGGCCTGAAGCGCGAGCGCCATGTCCCAGGTCGGCTGGCGGCTCATGGTGGCGTCCATGGCGAAGACGAGCCGCCCGCGCCCGCTCGTGGAAGCCTGCGGAATGCTCTGCATCCGCTTGATGAATTCGGCGACGTCACCCGCCGTCGCCCCCTTCGCCACCGGTCCAGCGCCGGGCGC
>JBGSJD010000484.1:0-1952 GCA_041742195.1 Hyphomicrobiaceae bacterium | reverse complement strand
GCGTCCACCTTCGGGCGCGGCGGCGCCTGCACGCCCCCGGACGAGAGCGCCTCGAAGCCCCGCCCGAGACGTTCGAGCACGGTGCCGCGATCGACGAGACGCTCGATGTCGGCCGCCGGGATGACGCGGATCGCGTTCGCGGTATGACTCATGGCGTCAGACGATCTGATTGACGAGCGTCGTCTCGCCGCGCTGGAGACGCCCGACGTTCTCGATGAGCAGGTCGAGCACACGGTCCTCGTAGCGCACCGTCTCGCCGGCCGAATGCGGCGTGATGATCACGTGCGGCATGGTCCAGAGCGGGGACTCCTTGGGAAGCGGCTCCTCCGCCGTCACGTCGAGCGCCGCGCCCGCGATCAATCGCGCCGAGAGCGCCGCCGTGATCGCGAGTTCGTCGCACACCTTGCCCCGCGCCACGTTGACGAGGAACGCCGTCGGCTTCATCGCAGCCAGTTGTTCGCGCCCGATGAGCCCCGTCGTCTCCGGCGTCAGCGCCGTCGTCAGCACCACGAAGTCGGCGTCGGGAATGAGGCGCGTCAGTTGGCTGTCAGCGTGGATTTCGTCCGCCACGCCGCCGCCCTTGGCCGGATCACGCCGCGTCCCGATCACCCGCATGCCGAACGCCTTGCACAGCGCCGCCAGCCTCTGGCCGATCCCGCCCATGCCGACGATCAGCACGGTCTTGCCCTCGATCTCGTCTTCGCGGATGCGCCGGTCGCCCTGCATTGGCCGCCAATGCTTTGCGTGCTGGTGGTCGCGCAGCAGATGCAACTGCCGGGACAGCGCCAGCATGAGCGAGATCGCATGCTCGGCGACGGCATTGGCGTTGACGCCCTGCCCCGACGAAAGCCGGATGCCGTGTGCGCAGAGCACCGCCCGGTCGTACTGGTCCGTGCCCGCGCTGATCGACTGGATGAGTTTCAGTCGCTTCGCAGCCGGCGCCATGTCGTTCTTCCACATCATGGACACGCAGAGGAGATCGGCCGCCGGCAATTTGGCGATGAGATCCGCCGGCGTCCGCGCCACATCGAAGCTCATGCCCGTGTTCCGGGCCTTGAACGGTGCCTCGAACTCGTAGGCGACATGCGCGAACAGGACATTGAGCTCGGAATTCGGGGAGAGGTTCGGCATGGAGGCTCCGCTTCGGCCGTCAGGCAGTGTCGTATCTCACCCGAGACTAGACCACGCGGCGGGCGGAGTGAACGGAGATTGCCGGTGCGTGATAGCGTGGCCGTCAACGTCAGAGCCACCGAGCGAGACCTGAGCTCCATGCAGGACCCGGCCATTGCGATTCCGATCCTCGCTTCTCTGGACATCGAGGAGACGCGCGCCTTCTATGTCGATCGTCTCGCATTCTCCGAGATATACAAGGACGCGACCTACCTGATCGTTCGCCGGGGCTCGCTCGAGCTGCACTTCTGGCTCACCGACGACCGCCGCTACCCTGAGAACACGTCCTGTTATGTTCGCGGCGGCGAAGTTGCAGCGCTCCACGCGGAGTTCGAGGCCGCCGGCGTGCCACGTCTGTCGCCGTTCCTCGTGCGTCCCTGGAACATGAAGGAGTTCTACCTTCACGACCCGCACGGCAATCTGCTGCGCTTCGGCATGGCGCCCGATGAAGCCTGAGCGGGCCGCCCTCGATGCTGCCGCCGCGCCGTCAGGTGGTCGGATGGGTCGGCTGTTCGAGGCGCTGGATCGTGTCGAGGAAACGGCCTTCGTCGTCGAGACATCGGAGGTCCAGGACGAGCCGGCCTTTCTCGATCCGCCCGATCACTGGAATGGAGAGTGACCGAAGTGCCGCGGCAAGCGTCGCGATCTGGCTGCCGCTGGATTTTCCATTGCCGGGCGCGATGGCGAGACCGGCGCTCGGGATCGTCTCGAGCGGCAGCGCGCCCGATCCGATCTGGCTCGCGCACTCCGTGACCGCCACCGTGAAGGCGTCGCCGACCGCC
>JBGSJD010000483.1:0-4304 GCA_041742195.1 Hyphomicrobiaceae bacterium | reverse complement strand
AGCCCTCCCCCGTCGACCCGGCAGCAACCTCGCGCATTCGGCCCGGCCAGACATACCTCGTGACCGGCGCTGCCGGCGGCCTTGGCCGGCGTCTGGCCCGTCACTTGATCGAGGCTTTGGGCGCGCGCGTCGCACTCGTGGGACGCCAGCCGCTCGACGCCCTCGACTCCGAGACCCGATCGATCCTCTCCGCGTCCGGCGACAGATCGCTCTGGATCCGGGCCGACGTGACCGATCCCGCCGCCATGGATGCGGCACTTGCCGAGATCCGTCGGCAGTTCGGCACGATCGACGGCGTATTCCACGCCGCCGGCGCCATGGACGACGCACCGCTGGCGACCAAGTCCTTGTCCGACATGCGTCGCGTCATGGCGGCCAAGGTCGAAGGCGCTCGCATCCTCGATGCGCTCCTGCCCGAGGGCTCGATCGATCTCTTCGCCGTATTCTCGTCGACGAGCGCCCTTCTCGGGCCCCCCGGCCAGATCGACTACGCCGCCGCCAACGCCTACGTCGAAGCGCTCGCCGCATCCCGATCCGACGGCCTGTCGATCGATTGGGGCGTGTGGCGCGATACGGGCCTCGCACTCCGTGCCGCATCCGTCGAGGCCGAGGCCCTGCGTGCAGGCACCGGCACCATGCTGGCAAACCCGTTGCTCGGTCGCATTCTCGAGCGCTCGCCGGACAGGCTCGTCTGCGAGGCCATCCTCGACCCCTCGCGCCTGTGGCTCCTCTCGGGTCACGTCGTCGACGACATTCCGGTCATTCCCGGCACCGCCTACATCGACATGATGCTCGGCGCACTGTCGGAGCTGCGCAGCTTGACGGCCTGGCAGCTCGACGACGTCCGCCTGCTGAGCCCTCTCGCCGTTCCATTCGGCACGCTGCGTCGCGTCCAGACGTCGATCGAGATCGATGGGTCTGGCGTCGCCTCGGCCCGCATCGAGAGCTTCGCCCCCGACGGCAGCGACGAGATCGAGCACGCCAACGCATCCGCCCGAACGACCGGCGGCATTTCCGAGGTTCTCGAAGCCCCCCCCGCCGAAGCGCAAGGACGCCCGGCGGAAGAGCTGATCGCGCAGGGCTCGGCCGTGGAGTTCGGCGAGCGCTGGGACGCCTTCCGGAAGCTGAGCACCAATGACCGCTCGACGTGGGCCGAACTCGCCCTTGCGCCTCCCTTCGCCTCCGAGGCGGGGCTCCACCGCGCACACCCCGCACTGCTCGACATGGCGGCCACCATCGGCCTCCATGCCTTGCCGCCGGCCGATCTCGCCACATTCCTCTTCGTTCCGGCCCGCGTTGCCAGTGTGACGGCCTGGAAGGCGCTGCCGGATGTGATCCACGCACGAGCGGATCTCGTCGCCTACGAGCGCGATCAGGTCGCCCGCTTCGATGTCCAGCTCGCTGATGCCGAGGGCTGTGTCGTGGCACGGATCGACGGCCTCGAGATGCGAGCCGTCAAGCGCGGCACCTTCGTCACCCGCAACGCCGAACGCCAGCGTGGCCAGGCAATCGTCGAAAGCATCATCGCCGCCGGCATCCGCTCGCGCGACGAGGCGAAGGCCTTCGCCATGGCGCTGACGGCGCCCGGCCGTCGGACAGTCATCAGCTCCATCGCACTGCAGAGCCTCGAGCAACTCTATCGAAGCCTCTCGACGCCGAGAGAGCGCCAGCCGGGCGCCGCCGCGCGCCACGCTGGATCAGGCGAGCCGATCCCCGTCGTCGCAGTCGCAGTCGCAGTCGCCGAGGCAACTGCGACGGAGCGCGCCATCGCGGAAATGTTCGGCGATCTTCTGGGCCTCGAGAAAGTCGCACTCGACGATGAATTCCTGGCCCTCGGCGGACACTCGCTGGCGGCCGTGCGCCTGTTCGCCAGGATTCGCCGCCAGCTCGGAGCCGACCTGCCGATCTCGACGCTCTTCGAAGCGCCGTCGGTTCGCGCACTCGCCGCCTTTGTCGACGAAACGACCGGCACGGTCCAGGAGAGCCCGCCCCGCGCGGCTGCCGGTCCGGCCCCAACCGAAGCGCAGCGTCCGAGCGCACTCGCGCAGAAGGCGATCCGACGCCGCAAGGCCGGCGAATGGAACCCGCTGGTTCGCATCCGTGAGGGCGAACCCGGACGTCCGCCGCTCATCTGGATTCATGGGGCCCGCGGCAACGTCGTGTCGATCCAGGCACTCGCCGATGCGCTCCCGGCTCACCATCCGATTTACGGCTTGCAGGCCCAGGGTGTCGATGGACGCCTGCCGCCGCAGGAAAAGATCGAGGATATGGCGCTGCAGTATGTGGCCGCCATTCGCGAACTCTGGCCGGAGGGCCCCTACTGCCTCCTCGGCTATTCCGGTGGGGGCGTCATCGGCTACGAGATGGCGCGTCAACTCGAGGCGATCGGCCAGAAGGTCGATCTGCTGGCGATGATCGATACGCTGTCACCGACGCACGCGCACGGCGCCCGCCTCCGCGACTGGCTGCAGTTCGCCCGCGACGAGGGCCTCGCATCGGTTGCGAATCAGGCACGGAACGCGGCGAAGCTCCGCCTGGAGATGCTGAGCTGGAAGCGACACCGCAACGATCCGGTCGAGCACGAGACCGATGCGCTGGTGGTTGCCTCCCAGTTGACGTTCGAGGCCTATCTGCGGGCGCAGGGTCGCTACCACATGCTTCCCTATGGCGGGAACATCACCCTGTTCCGCGCCGTCCGGTCCGGGATTGCGTTCCGCAGCGCTGGTCCGACGCTCGGCTGGGCAACGCACGTCACCGGTCGCCTCGACGTCGTGCCACTCGATGCCGATCACGAGACCATCATCGACAGCCCCGCCATCGATGTGATCGTGCGCAACCTGTCCGACCGGCTCGACACCGTGGCGGTGGAGCGGTGTGGATTGCCACCTCCCGCGACGAACCCGGCCACCGCCGACCGGTTCTCCCCCAGCCGGCATGGCAACTGGTCGCCTCTCGTCTGCCTTTCGAAGGGCGATGACGGCCGCACGCCGCTCGTCTGCGTGCACGGCGCCGGCGGCAACGTCTTCTGGGCGCAACGCCTCATCGAGCGACTGCCGCCAGGAACGCCGGTGTACGGCTTGCAGGCGTACGGCATCGACGGGCGGCAGCGCCCGTTGCGCACGATCGAGGAGATGGCCGAGCGCTACGTCGGGTTTCTGATTCACCAGCTGCCGGGCCGGCGCTTCGGGCTCCTCGGCTACTCGGGAGGCGGCACCATCGCCTACGAGATGACGCGCCAGTTGCGCGCCAAGGGGCTGGATGCCCCGATCCTCGCCATGATCGACACCCTTTGCCCAACGCACGAGACTTGGCCACGCCCGACGGATTGGGTCCGCTTTGCCCGCCGGCGGGGCATCAGACAGACGCTCCGCATGGCGCGGTACGGACTGATCGAAGTCGTCGGGCCGGCGCTTCACCCCTTCATGAAGCTTCGCCGCAGCTACCGGCCGCCGGAGCCGGCGCTGGCCCTCGAAACGGCACTCTTCCGCAGCTTCGTGGCCGCCCAGCGCCGCTACCGCCTCGAACCTCTGGACACCCGGATCGTCCTGTTCCGCGCGTCTGACGATGGTGTGCAGTACTCTGCCGCCGGACCGACGCTCGGCTGGGGCAACCTCGGCGGCGTCACCGTGGACTCTTTGCCCCTCGACGCCAACCACACCAACATCATCGAAGGCACGCCGATGACCGTGATCGCCGGCGAGATGGCCCATCGCCTGAGCGCCATCGATGACGAAAACACCGTCGCCGATGCGCCCGCGCCGCCTGCCGACGTCTCGGAGACTCCGCCACCGATCGCAGTCGATCGCAAGGCGGAGAGCAACGCCTCCCAGGTCCTCCGATAGATCGTTCGTGCCGGGCTCAGGCCGCGAGATGCCTGAGCTTGTAGATCGCTGTGTGCAGGACATGCGCGACCGGCCGCGCGTTTGCGGTCAACAGACAGTCCATGTCGACGAGCCGATGTCCCTTGCGATCGTAGTTGGCGACCACACGACACCGCGCGGCGAGCGTTTCCCCGACGCGGGCCAGCGACAGGTGACGCATCCTGCTGCCGACATGGATCCACGGAGCGAGCAGGACATTCTCCCGTAGCGCCGAATTGCACAGCCGGAGCAGGATGCCCGGATGCGCGATGCCCTCCGCGGCATAGAGCGGCAATGTCTCCCGGACGTCGGAGAGATAGGCGTCATGACGGGCACGGTCGTAGAGGCCGGGCAGCGAGCACAGCACCGTCCCCTCGGCGAGACTGCGTTCATCGGCGGGCGGGCGGGCGTCGAGCGCCGGCGGCGCCACGTAGACATGGTCGG
>JBGSJD010000482.1:0-1628 GCA_041742195.1 Hyphomicrobiaceae bacterium | reverse complement strand
ACCCGCGGCCAGCACGCGTTCTCGGTCGCCCAGCACGCCGTGCTCGTGACGGATATCGCCGTCGCGATCGATCCGGCCCTCGCCGTGGCGTGGCGGCGGGCAGCGCTACTCCACGACGCGCCGGAGTACGTGATCGGCGATCTGATCAGCCCCTTCAAGGCTGCGATCGGGCTCGACTACAAGGCGTTCGAGGAACGCCTGCAGGCAGCCATTCATGCGCGGTTCAGCCTGCCTCATCCACTACCTGATGCGGTGCGCGCCGCAATCAAGCGCGCCGATCGCGTCGCGGCCTACTACGAGGCGACGGGCCTCGCGGGCTTTTCGCTGGAGGAGGCGGAGCGGTACTTCGGTCCGCTCGAAGCTTTGCCGGAGGCATTCGCCGCAAGCCTCAGCTCGGCCGAGCCGCTGCCGGTGGCCGATGCGCAGCAGTTGTTCCTGAAGGCGTTCGCAACCGTAGCGGAGGCCTGATCCGCCTGTGGTTGAATTGTGGCGGATTTGTTGACCTTTGCCTCGCTTTCCTCTCAAAAACGTCGAATTCGCAACGGACTGTCCGGCATGAGGAGATTGCCCATGCAGGATGATGCGACGACAGGGGGCCACGGCCCCTACGAGGTAGGGTCGCGGAACTGGCACGCGGCCGAGCGGGACGCCATCGGCCAAAGTGCGGCGACCGCTGACGCCATGACGGTATCGCTGACAGCGGTCGTGCTCTCGGTGCGAAACGAGCGCCCCGTGGTCATGGCGACGCGCCCTGCGGCGCTGACCGACACCTCCGATCGAGAAGCGTCTCTCCCGGGCGGGCGCTTCTGTCCCGCCCGCCAGCCGTCGCTCGAGGGTGCGCTCCGCGACGAGGTCCAGCAGGCGACCGGGGTCTCGCTCGGCTATCTCGAGCAACTTTTGACCGACTACGATCGAACGACGACGCTGCCGGACGAGGGGCCTGCGGCATCGGCACGGCGTCTGTCGGTGAGCTACCTGTCTCTCTCGCGGGCCGACGCGATACCGCTCCGGGCCGGATCGCGCTGGCTCGATGTCTACGAGGTTCTGCCCTGGGAGGATTTTCGCGGCGGGCGCCCCGAGATCCTGGCGAACGTCCTCATACCCGCCCTCGAATCGTGGTCGGCGGAGGCAGGCGAAGGCGAGCCCTCGGCAACCTCCGGCGAGAACGAACTGAGCCGGATCGAGCGGGCTGCCGTCTCGTTCGGGGTCGGCGGCCGCACCTGGGACGACGAGCGCGTCGTGGAGCGCTTCGACCTGTTGCTGGAGGCGGGCCTGCTTCCGGCCGTGTCCACGGCCGACCTGTCTCCGGGCCACGTGCGCCTTGTGGCGGCAGGGCTTGGTCGTCTCCGATCTAAGGTCCGCAACCGGCCCGTCGTGTTCGAATTGCTCCCCGCCGAGTTCACATTATTCGAACTGCAGCGCGTCGTGGAAGCGGTCCTCGGCCCGACGCTCCACAAGCAGAATTTCCGTCGTCTCGTCGAAAGCACCGGCCTGGTCGAGCCGACGGGCGAGATGCGCAACAACACCGGCGGTCGCCCGGCAAAGACATTCCGTTTCCGCCGCGAAGTGCTGCTGGAGCGCCCGGCTCCCGGCGTGCATGTCCGCTCGGGCCGGGCCGCCTGAGCGGC
>JBGSJD010000481.1:0-7545 GCA_041742195.1 Hyphomicrobiaceae bacterium | reverse complement strand
GAGCGGAACACTGACGCTCGGGCCGGACGGCTTCTTCGATGGCGAAGTGTTCGATCCCGACGACCTCACCGGCTACGTCGCGCGCCAGCGCTCGGGCGGCTGAGTGCCCTGCTCACG
Source organism: Hyphomicrobiaceae bacterium (assembly GCA_041742195.1). Taxonomy (GTDB): domain Bacteria; phylum Pseudomonadota; class Alphaproteobacteria; order Rhizobiales; family Hyphomicrobiaceae. Next base: position 7,428 of record JBGSJD010000481.1, on the reverse strand, counting down.
CCGCGTTCCGGACGGTCCATGCTGCACTGCACTGCCATTGTGCACGCGCTCAATAAGCAGTCGCTGGTTGCGGAATACTTGATCTTGAGAGCGGGCGGAATTGCCCGCATCCTGCAAGTGAGGAACGGCAACAGGGCCAATGACGGCCGCCGCTTCCTCTTCGGAAATCATCAAAGACAGTTCCCGGCAGCGCCGCCGATCGCCACCGTCTCTCCGCTGCGGAGACTTGGTGGAGATCGCGGTGCTGCGGCTGTTTCACTGCACGCGAAAGCGCAAAGCGCAGGAGACGATCATGAGCAAGGTGCCCCACTCCAAGGCCGTGGCGATGGCCGCCATCGATCGCCGGACGCTGCTCAGGCAAACGGCGGCGACGGCCGGCACCGCTGCCTTGCTGACGGCGCTCAAAGCCGCTTTTCCGGCAGGTGCGCATGCACAAGGCAAGGGTCCCGAGGTGAAGGGCACCAAGCTCGGGTACATCGCGCTGACCGACGCCGCACCGCTGATCGTCGCCAAGGAGAAGGGCTTCTTCGCCAAGCATGGCGTGCCCGACATGGCGATCCTGAAACAGGCGTCCTGGGGCGCGACGCGCGACAACATGGCGCTCGGCACCAAGGCCAACGGCATCGACGGCGGCCACATCCTGTCTCCGAAGCCCTACCTCTATGGCACCGGCAAGGTGATGCAGAACAGTCAGCCGTTGCCGATGTACACGCTGCTGCGGCTCAACGAAGACTGCCAGGGACTCTCGGTCTCGAACGAATACAAAGACCTGCCCGTCGGCACCGACAGCTCGGCCCTGAAAGAGGCCTTCGCGAAGAAGAAGGCTGCGGGCAAAGACGTCAAAGCTGCCATGACCTTCCCGGGCGGCACACACGACCTTTGGATCCGCTACTGGCTCGCTGCCGGCGGCATCGATCCCGACAAGGACGTGTCCACCATCGTCGTGCCTCCGGCGCAGATGGTCGCCAACATGAAGGTTGGCACCATGGACTGCTTCTGCGTCGGCGAGCCGTGGAACGAACAGCTCGTCAACCAGGACATCGGCTTCACGGCCTGCACCACCGGCGAGGTCTGGTTCCGCCATCCCGAGAAGGTGCTCGGCATGCGCGCCGACTGGGTCGACGCCAACCCCAAGGCGGCCATGGCCATCATGATGGCGACCATGGAAGCCCAGATGTGGTGCGAGAAGATGGAGAACAAGCAGGAGATGGCGACCATCATCGGCCGCCGCCAGTGGTTCAACGTGCCCGTGCCGGACATCATCGGCCGCATCAAGGGCGACATCAATTACGGGCGCGGCAAGGTCGCGAAAGGCACCAATCTGCTGATGAAGTTCTGGGGCGAGAAGGGCGAGACATCCTATCCCTGGAAGAGCCTCGATGCCTGGTTCGTCACCGAGAACATCCGCTGGGGCAAGTTCGAGCCGAACATCGACGTGAAGTCGCTCGTCGACAAGACGAACCGCTCCGACCTCTGGATCGAGGCGGCAAAGGCGATGGGCCTCACCGGCTATCCGACCGGCGATAGCCGCGGTGTCGAGAAGTTCTTCGACGGCAAGGTGTTCGATCCGGCCGATCCGCAGGCCTACCTCACATCCCTCTCGATCAAGCGCCTGGCCGCGTGATCCACGCCATCGAGATCCAACTCGGGGAGATGCAATGATGTCGTCTCAAGCTGTCCGTCCGCAACTCGTCGCCCAGTCGGGAGCGCGCATTGCCGCTCCCGTCAAGGCCAAGGCCGCTGAAGTCGTCCCGCTGAAGCCGCCGCGTCAGACCCGTCTCGCCAGCGCCGGCAGCTTCGTTGGCGGCTGGCTGACGGTGATCGTGCCGCCCCTCATCGTCCTCGCCGCGCTCCTCATCATCTGGGAGTTGGCGAGCTCGGGTCCGAAGGCCTCGCTGCCGTCGCCATCGAAGATCTGGGAAGACTCGAAGGACCTGATCGTCGATCCATTCTTCGTCAACGGTCCGCAGGATATCGGCCTCGGCCTCCGCGTCCTCACCTCGCTCGAGCGGGTGGCGATGGGCTTCAGCCTTGCCGCGATCGTGGGCGTCCTGCTCGGTGCGCTCGTCGGCCAGAGCATCTGGGCCACGCGCGGCCTCGACCCGATCTTCCAGGTGCTCCGCACGGTTCCGCCACTCGCCTGGCTGCCGATCTCGCTCGCGGCGTTCCGGGACGCCAATCCGTCAGCCATCTTCGTCATCTTCATCACGGCGATCTGGCCGATCATCATCAACACCGCGGTCGGTATCCGCAACATTCCGATGGACTATCGGAACGTCGCGGCCGTGCTGCGGCTCAATCCGATCGAGTTCTTCTGGCGGATCATGATCCCGTCGGCGGCACCCTACATCTTCACCGGCCTGCGCATCGGCATCGGCCTCTCGTGGCTCGCCATCGTCGCCGCCGAAATGCTGACGGGCGGTGTCGGCATTGGTTTCTTCATCTGGGACGCCTGGAACTCCTCCCGCCTCTCCGACATCGTCGTCGCCCTCGCCTACATCGGCGTCGTCGGCTTCATCCTCGATCGCCTCGTGGCGGCCGTTGGCAACATCGCAACCCGCGGCACTCAGGCCTCTTGAAGGAGTTCGACCATGATCGCTCCCGTTGATCCTCGCTCGCACACCGAGGATACCCCCTTTGCAGCCGGCCGCCCCTTTCTCAAGGTCGACAGCATCGCGAAGTCGTTCGCTCGCGGCAACACGACGACCGAGGTACTGCGCGACGTCAGTCTCGGCATCGAGAAGGGCGAATACGTCTCCATCATCGGGCACTCGGGGTGCGGCAAGTCCACGTTGCTGAACCTTGTGGCCGGGCTGACCCAGGTTTCGAGCGGCGCCATCCTGCTCGAGGATCGTGAGGTCAACGAGCCAGGCCCCGATCGCGCCGTCGTCTTCCAGAACCACTCGCTTCTCCCCTGGCTCACGGTCTACGAGAACGTGTCGCTCGCCGTCGACAAGGTGTTCGGCGGCAAGAAGTCCCGCTCCGAGCGGCGCGACTGGGTGCTGCACAATCTGGAGCTCGTCCAGATGGGCCACGCACGCGACAAGCGTCCCTCCGAGATCTCGGGCGGCATGAAGCAGCGTGTCGGGATCGCCCGTGCGCTCGCCATGGAGCCGAAGGTGCTGCTGCTCGACGAGCCGTTCGGCGCCCTCGACGCTCTGACGCGCGCGCATCTCCAGGACAGCGTGATGCAGATCCACGCCCGCCTCGGCAACACGGTCATCATGATCACCCACGACGTCGACGAAGCGGTTCTGCTGTCGGACCGCATCGTCATGATGACCAACGGGCCGGCGGCCACCATCGGCGAGGTGTTGACTGTAGACCTGCCGCGGCCGCGCAAGCGCCTGCAGCTCGTCTCCCACCCGACCTATCTGGCGACCCGCGAGGCCGTCCTGAAATTCCTCTACGAGCGTCACGCCGCGCCGGCCCTGCAGGCTGCCGAGTAGAGCTTGTGAGCGACTGCAAATCCGGACTGGAGAAAGCGACATGAGCCGCGAGAAGCTCGTCGTCATCGGCAACGGCATGGCACCCGGCCGCGCCCTGGAGCGGCTGTTCGAGCTGGCCCCCGGCCGTTACGACGTCACGATTTTCAATGCCGAGCCGCGCGTCAACTACGACCGCATCATGCTGTCGCCGGTGCTCTCCGGCGAGAAGACGTACGACGACATCGTCATCCATGGCGACGGCTGGTACGTCGCCAACGGTGTGACGCTCTACAAGGGGCACAAGGTCGTCGAGATCGACCGCGAGGCGCGCACGGTCACGTCGGCCGAAGGCGTGACGGTCCCCTACGACAAGCTGATCATCGCGACGGGATCGCTACCGATCGTCATTCCCGTCCCCGGCCACGATCTCGCGGGCGTCTTGACCTATCGCGACCTCGACGACGTCCACGCCATGCTGCTCGCGGCGCGCCGTGGCGGCCGCGCCGTGGTAATCGGTGGCGGTCTCCTAGGGCTTGAAGCGGCAGCGGGCCTCCGCGAGCAGGGCATGGACGTCACCGTCCTCCACCTGATGCCGACCTTGATGGAGCGCCAGCTCGACACCGCTGCCGGCCATCTGCTCCAGAAGGCGGTCGAGGCGCGCGGCATCCGCGTCATCACGCGGGCCAACACGAAGGCCCTGCACGGCTCCGATATCCGTCTCGGTCCTGCCCAGGTCGAAGCCGTCGAGCTGGAGGACGGCACGACGCTTCCGGCCGACATCGTCGTCATGGCTGTCGGCATCCGTCCGAACGCGGGGATCGCCAAGGCGGCTGGTCTCGCCGTCAATCGCGGCATCGTCGTCGATGGCGGCATGACGACGAGCGATCCCGACATCTTCGCGCTCGGCGAATGCGCCGAGGCGGGCGGACAGGTATTTGGCCTCGTCGCCCCACTCTACGAGATGGCGGGCGTCGTCGCCTCTCGGCTGGCGGGTGACGCCAGTGCTGTGTTCAACCCCAGCGTCACCGCGACGAAGCTGAAGGTGACCGGCATCAATCTCTTTTCCGCTGGCGATTTCGCCGACGCCAAGGATCGCGAGGAGATCGTGCTCCGCGACGCCGCGCGCGGCATCTACAAGCGCCTCGTCCTCAAGAGCGATCGTATCCTCGGCGCCGTGCTTTATGGCGACACGGCCGACGGCGCCTGGTTCTTCGACATGATCCGCAAGGGCGCGGATATCTCCGAACTGCGCGAGACGCTCATCTTCGGGCCGGCCTATGCAGGAGGAAACGCCGCCGACCCTACGGCCGCCGTTGCAGCGCTGCCTGACGAGGCGGAGATCTGCGGCTGCAACGGCGTCTGTAAGGGTCGGATCACTGGCGCCATCACGACCCTCGGCTTGAAATCGCTCGACGAGGTGCGCGCCCAGACCAAGGCGTCCGCGTCCTGTGGCTCGTGCACGCCGCTCGTCGACCAGCTCATCAAGCTGCAGCTGGGCGATGCCTACAACCCGTCAGCCGTCCAGCCCATGTGCCCGTGCACCGCGCACGGTCACGACGAGGTGCGTCGCCTGATCGTCGCCAAAGCGTTGAAGTCGATTCCGGCCGTGATGCAGGCGCTCGAGTGGCGCACGTCGTCGGGGTGCGCCAAGTGCCGCCCGGCGCTGAACTACTATCTGATCGCGACCTGGCCAGGCGAATATGAGGACGACAACCAGTCGCGCTTCATCAACGAGCGCGTCCACGCCAACATCCAGAAGGACGGCACCTATTCCGTCGTCCCGCGCATGTGGGGCGGCATGACGTCGTCGTCCGAACTGCGCGCCATCGCCGACATCGTCGACAAGTTCGCCATCCCCGCGGTGAAGGTCACGGGCGGCCAGCGCATCGACATGCTGGGCGTCAGGAAGGAGGATCTGCCCGCCGTATGGGCCGATCTCGGCAAGGCCGGCATGGTGTCGGGTGCGGCCTACGCCAAGGGCCTGCGCACGGTGAAGACCTGCGTCGGCACCGACTGGTGCCGCTTCGGCACGCAGGATTCGACCGGTCTCGGCGTGCGCATCGAGAAGTTCATGTGGGGCTCGTGGACGCCGGCCAAAGTCAAGATGGCCGTGTCCGGCTGCCCGCGGAACTGTGCCGAAGCGACCTGCAAGGACGTCGGCGTGATCTGCGTCGAGTCCGGCTACGACATTCACTTCGCGGGCGCAGCCGGCCTCGACATCAAGGGCACCGAGGTGCTGGGCCACGTCGCGACCGAGGACGAGGCCGTCGTCGTCATCGCCGCACTGGTCCAGCTTTATCGCGAGCAGGGCCGCTATCTCGAGCGCATCTACAAATGGGCGAAACGCGTCGGCATCGACACCGTCAGGACGCAGGTGCTCGACGATCTCGAACGGCGCCAGGCCCTCCACGATCGCTTCGTCTACTCCCAGAAGTTCTCCCAGTCCGACCCCTGGGCCGAACGCGTGGCCGGACGTGATGCGCATGAATTCCGGCCGATGAAGGATCTCGCACGGGCAGAGGCTGCGGAATGACGATCATGGACACCGGCTGGATCGACATCGGCGCGCTCGACGACGTGCCGCGACAGGGCGCGCGCATCGTGCGCACGCCATCGGGCTGCATCGCCGTCTTCCGGACCGCGGACGATCGCGTGTTCGCGATTGACGACCGCTGCCCCCACAAAGGCGGACCACTGAGCCAGGGCATCGTCCACGGCGCCTCGGTGACGTGCCCGCTGCACAACTGGGTCATCTCTCTCGAGAGCGGCGCCGCCGAAGGCGCCGACGAGGGCTCCGTCGCCTGCTTCCGCGTGAAGGTCGAGGACGGCCGCATTCACCTCGCGGCAAGCGCCATCGCGTTCGCCGTCGGCGACACGTCCGCGACCTAGAGACGACGAGACGGAGCGGCACTGATGACAGACGCGATCGCCACCAAGACCACCTGTCCCTATTGCGGGGTCGGCTGCGGGATACGGGCGAGTGTCGGCCCCGAGGGATCGGTCGCCATCGCCGGGGACCCGACGCATCCCGCGAACTTCGGCCGTCTCTGCTCGAAGGGCGCCGCACTCGGCGAGACAATGGCGCTCGACGGCCGTCTCCTCCATCCCGAGATCGCCGGCGAACGCGCCTCGTGGGACGATGCCCTCGATCTCGTGGCCGCCCGCTTTCGCGAGGCGATCGAGACCCACGGCCCCGACAGCGTCGCGTTCTATGTCTCGGGCCAGATCCTGACGGAGGACTACTACGCGGCCAACAAGCTGATGAAGGGCTTCATCGGCTCGGCCAACATCGACACCAATTCGCGGCTCTGCATGGCGTCCTCCGTCGCGGGCCACAAGCGCGCCTTCGGCAGCGACACCGTTCCGGGCTGCTACGAGGATCTCGAATGCGCCGATCTCGTGGTGCTGGTCGGCTCCAATCTCGCCTGGTGCCATCCGGTGCTGTTCCAGCGCCTCGCCGCCGCGCGCGAGTCACGTGGCACGAAGGTCATCGTGATCGATCCACGCGTCACGCCGACGACGGACATCGCCGATCTGCATCTCGCCATCCGGCCCGGCGCGGACGTGGCGCTGTTCAACGGCCTGCTGGCGCATCTCGTAGCTGCCGGTCATGTCGACCACGACTACGTCGCGAACCACACGCGCGGCCTCGACGATGCCTTGGCGATCGCAGCGGGTGTGTCGCTTGGCGATCTCGCGCGCGACACGGACCTCGACCCCGCGGCGATCGCGGAGTTCTACGAGTTGTTCGCCGCAACGCCGCTCGCCGTCACCGTCTACAGCCAGGGCGTCAACCAGTCGTCGGCCGGCACCGACAAGGTCAACGCGATCATCAACTGCCATTTGGCGACGGGTCGCATCGGCAAGCCGGGCATGGGGCCGTTCTCGGTCACGGGCCAGCCGAACGCCATGGGCGGCCGCGAGACGGGCGGGCTCGCGAACATGCTCGCAGCCCACATGGAGCTTGCCGACCCTGAGCACCGTCGCATCGTTCAGGCCT
>JBGSJD010000480.1:0-2749 GCA_041742195.1 Hyphomicrobiaceae bacterium | reverse complement strand
GCTGGTCTTCGATGTCGGCGGCCGCCTCCGGTGTCAGCTCCGCAGCCCTGATGTAGAGCGCACCGGGCGCGATCCGGACGATCTCGGCCGCATGACCGCCAGACCTCTCCCGGCGCTCCAGCCGAAGCGTCTCCGGCGTGCCGTCGGGGCCCCGCTCGACCATGAGCCCGATGCTCTGGCCGGCGCTGCCGGACAGGATCGTCTGCGTCAGCATGAGATACGAGAGATCGCCGGCGGCCTGCCCGTTGAGCTGCGTGATGAGGTCGCCCGACTTGAGCCCCGCGCGCGCGGCCGGACTGCCATCGAGGCTCGCCACAACCCGGTAGCCGCGGCTCCCGGCCCTCCGCCGCCGCTCCTCGCGCCTGACGACGAGGCCCACGTCGGCCGTCGTGCCACTTGGCGTGCCCCTGAAACGACGCAGATCGGCGGGAGCGTAGAACTCGGCCTCGGGATCGAGCCGAGCCAGCAGACCGTCGATCGCGCCGGTCACCAGGACTCTCTTGGCGGGTGCCTCGACATGCCAGTCGCGTGCGATCCGCATCGATTTGAGCATCAATTCGAGCTTCGTCGTCAGGGGATCGCGCGGCGGCGTCGAGCGCGAACCGGACTGCGCCTCAGCGGTCGCAGGGAGCAAGGCAAGGCCAGCCAGGATCAGAAGCCGCAAGCCCGAGTTGCGCAGTCGGGAGCTGCGTTGGCCCATCGACGCCTCCACGTTACCGTTGCCGCCTCGGTCCAGCTTCGCGCTCCGCCGGCTCGGCTGCGCGATCGCCTGGGACGGCCGTGCGGCCGTCCCAGGCGTGATTCGTGAGCGATCCGGCCAGACCCTGATCCGGCAGGGACCGCCTACTGCTTCTTCGTGGCCGCCGGCGCCTTGGTGCCAGCCGCAGGCGTGTCGCCGGACTTGCCCTCGTCGTCACGCGGCAGGATCGTCGGCTCGGGGATCTCGCCGCGCATCAGCTTGAGGGCGTACTGCAACTGCGTGTCCTTCTCGGCTTCCTTAGGGACATAGGCCGAGGAACCCGACTCTTCCTTCTTGTTCTTCGCGTCTTCGCCCTTGAGGTGGCCCCTGAGGCTGGCCTCGCCGCGCGGCCGCTCCGGACGCTTCGGCTTCAGCTCTTCGGGCAATTCCTGCTCGACGATCACGTCGGGCATGATGCCCTTGGCCTGGATCGAGCGGCCGGACGGTGTGTAGTAGCGGGCCGTGGTCAAGCGGAGCGCGCCGTTCTGGCCGAGCGGGATGATCGTTTGCACCGAGCCCTTGCCGAACGACCGTGTGCCGATGACGAGCGCGCGTTTGTGATCCTGCAGGGCACCGGCGACGATCTCGGATGCCGAGGCCGAGCCACCGTTGATCAACACGAGGATGCGCTTGCCTTCCGCGATATCGCCGGCGCGCGCGTTGGACCGCTGGGTTTCCTCTAGATTGCGTCCCTTGGTCAGCACGATCGCGCCCTGATCGAGGAAGTCGTCGGACACGTTGATCGCCTGATCCAGCAATCCGCCGGGGTTGTTGCGCAGATCGATGATGATGCCGCGCGCCGGCTTGCCGAGCTGCTTCTTCAGGGCGTCGATCTGCTTGACCAGATTGGTGTGCGTCTGCTCGTTGAAGGTCGAGACCTTGGCGTAGATCACATCTCCCTCGAGCCGCGACTTGACGGCGTTGATGCGGATGACGTCGCGCACGATCTTGATCTCGAGCGGATCCTCGGCGCCCTTGCGCACGATCGTGAGCGTGATCGGCGTATTGACGGGGCCACGCATTTTCTCGACGGCCTGCTCGAGCGTCAGACCGACGATCTGCTCGCCATCGAGGTGTGTGATGAGATCGTTGGCCTGCAGCCCGGCTTTTGCGGCCGGCGTCTCGTCGATCGGCGACACGACCTTGACGACGCCGTTCTCCATGGTGACCTCGATACCGAGACCACCGAACTCACCGCGCGTCTGCACCTGCATGTCGCGGTAGTTCTTCGGATTGAGATAGGCCGAATGCGGATCGAGACCGGCCAGCATGCCGTTGATCGCGCTGTCGATCAGCGTCGAGTCGTCGGGCTTCTCGACGTAATCGGACCGCACCCGCTCCAGCACGTCGCCGAAGAGATCGAGTTGTTTGTAGATCTCTGCATTCGGCGTCGTCGCCGAGTAGGTCCGCGACACATTGAGCACGGTGGTGAGGCCCGCCATTCCGGCCAGCGCCACGAACGTCCAGAACGCATAGTCTGTCTTGCGCATCAGCCTTGCACCTTCTGTGTGCCGTCCTTCGCCCACCACGGATCGGGATCGATGGGGCGATCGTTCTTCCTCAGTTCGATATAGAGCAAGGGCGCGGGTTGCTGCGCCTTCGCCTTGGCGGTTTGAGCGCCACCGCCCATCAGGCCGACCGGTTCGCCGGAAAGCACGAACTGGCCGAGCTGCGCGTCGATCTGCGACAGTCCAGCTAATAGCATATGATAGCCGTCGCCGCCGTTGATGATCAAGATTTGACCATAGCTGCGGAAGACACCGGCAAACACCACCCAGCCGTCGAGCGGCGACACGACTTGCGCGCCCGCGCGGGTCTCGATGATGACGCCATTGGCCTTGTTCGTCTGCGCCTTGTCGCCGAAGCTCAGGATGCGCTTGCCGCGCACCGGGAGCGGAACCCGTCCCTTGGCCTGCTCGAACGGTATTGCGGGTTTCATGCGCCCCGCGCTCGCCACCCGCCCGGGAGCCGAAACCGGCTCGAGGATGGCGCCCGGGCCCTGTTGCGTCG
>JBGSJD010000479.1:0-7242 GCA_041742195.1 Hyphomicrobiaceae bacterium | reverse complement strand
GTACCGCCCGGCTGCGGCCAGGCTTCGTTGCTTTGCGCAGGCGGCAGCACGATCGGCCGATCCGCCGGCGCCACATCGAGGCCGGCGCGGCCTTCGGTGAGGCTGACGGGAATGCGCTTGCCGGGAAGAGGCACTTCCTTTTCGGCGAAAGGGTTGAGATCGGTGATCTTCGGGAGCTGGGGTCCGCCCGAGCATCCTCCGGCCATGAGCGCAGCGCCGAGAACCGCGAGCCCGGCATAACCAGACGCTGTCCGGCGCATCGCCCGGGCTCGAGAACAGCCAACCCCCATCGGCCAGACCCCCATCCAGTCACCTACTTCTTGTCGGCCGGCCCCTTCGCGGCGTCCGGCTTGTCCGTCGAAGTGCCGCCCGCTGGCGCCGCTTTGGGCGCCGAAGCCGCTGCGGCGTCGGTCAGGATCGCAAGCATGTCCTGCGCCCTGCGGCTGGCCGCTGTCGACGTCGCCCGGTCCCCCAGGTTCTGTTCGAACAGCTTCGTGGCCTCGTCGAGTTTCCCGGCGCGGAAGGCGGCGAGACCCAGCATTTCGCGGGCCAGAACGCGCCAGGCACGCTTATCCTCAGCCAAGGGTGTCAGCCGATTCTTGAGTTCCGTCCAGTCGGCTTGATCAAGTCTCAACATGGCAGCTTGCAGTGCGGCGAAATCACGCATGATTTCATTGCTGTCCGAACGACCGGCCATCGCTTCGAAGATCGCGAGGCTTTCGGCCGTCCGTCCGGCCTTGGCGTGGGCGGCGGCAATGCGAAGCTGGGCGAGTTGCTCGTAGCCGGCGGATCCGGCCTTGGAGATCTCGACGAAGCTCTTCAGTGCGTCGTCCGTCTTGCCGTCGCTCGCGAGTTTTGCGGCCGCCTCGAACTGGGCGCCCAGCTGCTCCTGCGCGGTTATGGCCTGCGATTGCCGCCACTGATAGGCGCCGAGCGCGATGAAGAAGAAGATCAAGCCCGCGACGAGGAATGTGCCGTATTGCTCCCACAGCTTGAGCAGCCGCTCGCGCCGCATCTCCTCGTTGACTTCCTTCAGGAAGCTGTCACCGCGATCGACCATCCGTCCGTCCGTCCCTGTGCTTGTCGTTGGCGCGCCAGCCGAACCCGTTCGATCGGGCCCGAGGCAGCGCAGGCGTGCTCCAGTGCTATATCGCGGCGCGGCAGGAAGCGAAAGGTTGCCGCCTCCCAAACCGGACGGTACGGCGCGCCCCAGAACTGCCGCGCCATTCGGGCGCTTTCGTGTCCGCTTTGCCTACGGGATGATGCCGACGCCGATCAGTGCCGCATGGCCCCACTTGACGAACACCCAATAGAGGCCAAGTCCGCCGGCAACGGCGATGGCATCGTTGACGAGCGGGCCGGCTGTCGCCGCCGACGCTCCACCGGCCTCGCGCGCTTTGAGGCTGACGCGGTCGTACACGGCCCAGGCCAGCAATCCACCGAACAGCAACAGCGACGCGAGATCGCCCCTGACGAAAAGATGTGCCAGCGCCCAGAGTTTGACGGCCGTGATCATGGGGTGCCGTACCGCGGCCGCCAGCCGGCCGCGCAGATACGTCGCGATGAGTAACGGAAAGACAGGCAGCATCAGCGTCAGCGTCACGTGGCGTCCCCACGCCGGCGGCGTCCACAGGACGGGGGTCTTGCCGGGATTGAGCTGGATCTTGTGATAGCCGTAGGCGATGAGCGCAAACCCGATCAGCGACAGCAGCGAGAAGACGCCCTTGTAGGCACCCTCGCCGAACCGCGCGGCAAGCGAACGTCTGAGCTCGGGACTGGTCGGAACCAGATGGGCCCCGATGAAGAGAAGCAGCCCGATCACGAGTATCAGCACGGTGCACCCTTTCCTCTGCGGACATGACCGGAGGCACCATAGACGATCTCGCCCGTGAGGACATGCCCGCCGCCACCACCGAAGGCCACGACGCGAGCTGTCGGTCGCCGGACGATGGCTCGAAGCGGGTCAGCGGCTGCGAATGAGATCCCAGGCCGCATTGATGCGCTTGATCCGGTCCTCTCGCTCGCAACGATCCGCCTCGTCGCGTGCCAGATCGGGATGCCAGTTCTGCCGCAGGGCGTCCACCAGCCGTTTCGCCATGCCTTCTTCGGCCTTCGGATTGACGCCGAGGAACTGGTAAGCTTCCTCGGTCGTGACGGGCGGTCGGAGCGCCACGGCCTGCACATCGAGCGCCCGCTGATGCTCGATGCGCGCGATCGCTCGGATGCGCTCGATCTCGGCCAGCATCTGGCCATAGAGCGCACGGGCTGGCTCCGCCGACGGGCTCGCGAGCGCCGCCGCGAGTTCCGACCCATCGAGGCGCTCCGCGATCCGCTCCAGGTCCGACGTCAGGATCGCGTTGAGTTCGCCCTCCCGGACGTGATCGGCAACCATCTGCCGCACCAGCAGCAGAAGCGGTGTGGCCGTCGATTGCATCTCGAGAACGGCCGCCCACGATGCGGCCTCCCCCAACGTGTCCGAAAGCCGCGTCGCGGTCTCGGGCGGGAGTTCGGTTGCTGCCGCGGAACTCGGCTTCAACGGCGGCGGAGGAACCCCCGGGCCCCGGGGTGGACCAGTCCCGGCCGGCAGCAACCGGAGAAGGCCTGCCGGCGCATCGGACGGCCCCATCATCTGCCGTGCGAGAACGGCCGAGCCGCTGAGCAGCAGTGCCGCGAGCGCGATCGAAACGAGCAGGACATCCGAGACCGACTGCCGGTTCGGCGGCGACCATACCGCCGTTGGGCTGTTGTCGCTGGCGTAGGAAACGGTTGCCGTCCATCCCGCGTCGTCGGCCGGCGGATCGGATGGCGCTGTGCTGACGATGGCAGCCGGCACGACCGGCTTCGCCACGGGAGCGGCGGTCGGAACAGGCACTACGGCCTTCGAGCGGGCCTCGCCCGACGGACGCATGTCGCGGCGATCCTTCGTCGGCAGCGTCGTAAAACGGAGGCCACCCACGGGCGACGGCGCAAACCCCACCGGCAGGGAAATGGCGGATGACCCGCGCCGATCGCCCGGCGATGACCAGTCCCTCAGCGTCATGCGCCCGCCGATGACGGCGACCTTCCGGGGGCGCCCCCGATGGAGCGAGTCCGAAGCTTCGATCCAGGGCACGCGAAAGCCGTCGCACTCGAAGATGAAGCGATGGATCACGATGCTGTGGCAGCCACTCCCACTGGTGCGGCTGCAGGCGGTGATGGTCTGTCGCTCGCGAGAGCCGACAATCGGATAGGTCTGCTCGCCCGATGGCACGAGGCCGATCCGCCCGCCATCGAGCCGGCACGCATAGTCGAGACTGACGGCGGGCTGCCCTGCTGCCGCACCAGGAGTCGCCCCAAGAGCCAGTCCGATCGCGACCGCGCCCGCGCCCGAGAGCCAGACCAGCACACCCCGCCAAGTCGATGCCACGCGGCGACACGCACCCTTTGGCGCCCATGGCGGCGCTGCCGTCGTCCCTCCCCTCGAACATCGAACAACCGTCACGACTGCCCCCAGCACGCAGGTCACCCCACCCCGACCCATGTCTTGCAAGCGTCGAGTGCGAGATTGGCAGATTTGAGGCCGTCATCGAACTTTCCGAAGCGGGCCGCTCGAATATCGGGTTCACGATAGCCACACGCCTCCGATCTAGTGTTCCGACGCCGCCATTTGCTTTCCTCTGCCGCTTGGCCGAGAGCAAATGTCGGCGCCAAAGGACCACGAGCAACTGATTGTTCCTCGTGTAGCTTTGCCTCTGACGTTTGGTGACGAGATTGACCGCAACCGGCTGCTAAACGTCAGAGGCGCTACACGAGGTCGTCCTTGGCTTGGAGCGGTCCCGTCAAAGCAGCTGCAGCTGGCTGCCCCGCCCTCCCGGCGGCCTGAAGAGATCGGTCCGGAGGCGCAAGGTGCGCTGATTGAGCGAAAGGCGGCGGAGCGACAGGCGGAAGCGGGCCGCGATCTGCTCGGCGAATGGCCCGCTGCCGCGTTGGCGATGACCGAACGTGGCCACGTAGTCGCGACCGCCGTGCATGGAACGAAGCAGCGAGATGACGCGCTTGGCTCGATCCGGATGGTCGGTCTGCAGCCATTCCCGAAACAGGTCTTTCAGCTCGAGTGGCAATCTCAGAAGTACGAATCCGGCTTCCGTGGCGCCGGCCTTGGCTGCGGCCTCGAGAATACTCTCGATTTCGGAATCGTTGAGCGCCGGTACGATGGGGGCGACCATGACCGTCACCGGAATGCCGGCCTGCGTCAGCTGCCGGATGGCATCGAGGCGCTTTTCCGGCGTCGCGGCTCGCGGCTCCATGCTGCGGGACAGTGCCCGGTCGAGCGTCGTCACGGAAATCGCGACCTTCACCAGCCGCTGCTGGGCGAGGCGCGCGAGCACGTCGAGATCGCGCAGGATGCCCGCCGACTTCGTCACGATACCCACCGGATGCGCCGCCTCCTCCAGGACCTCGAGGATGGAGCGCGTGATCCGCAGGCCGCGCTCGACCGGTTGATAGGGGTCCGTGACCGCGCCGAGCGCGATCGTCTTCGGCACATAGCCCGGTCGCGCCAGCTCTTTGCGCAGGAGAGCGGCCGCATTGCTCTTGGCGTAGATGATCGACTCGAAATCGATCCCGGCCGAATGCCCGAGATAGGTGTGCGTCGGCCGGGCATAGCAGTAGATGCAGCCGTGCTCGCAGCCGCGATAGGGGTTGATCGATTGCTCGAAGGACAGATCGGGGCTGTCGTTGCGCGAGATGATGCTCTTGGCGATTTCGTCGCGAACGGTGGTGCGCGTCGGTGCTACGTCCGCCGACAGATCCCAGCCGTCGTCGAATGCCTCGGCACTCTGGGTCTCGAACCGTCCGGTGCGGTTCGATCTGGCGCCCCGGCCGCGACGCAACGCTTCGCCGATCAGACCATCGATCGCTTCGGGTCGTTCTGCGGACGGATCGGCTTCGGACACATAGGACAGTTCGGAGATGCTCATCTTTCGCCTCCGCAGCCACGCTTGAACCTTCCTCACCATAGCCCAATCATCAGAACAAAAAAAGAACAAATATGCGACGAGAGAGAACGCGCTTGCCAGCCGGTAACCACTGTGGCACGTACCCCGCACCGAGGCGGCCGCGTCGTTAAGTCGGGCCGCGAAGGATCCAGGCTGCCGTAGCTCAGTGGTAGAGCACTCCCTTGGTAGATTTGCCTCCCTGGCCGGAAACGGTCGGGTGAAAACCGCTCAAATTCGGGGAAACCGTCCAGCCAGGCTGACGGCAATCCCGAGCCAAGCCCGGGCCACGTTGGCCGGGGAAGGTGTAGAGACCAGACGGGCGGCGTCTAACGGACTACTGGTTGGCGGAAACGCCCGGCAGCGGTCTCATGACGAAGGGATGGTCCAGCGCACGAACGCAGGCTGCTGTCGAAGCGGCTGCGGGCACGAAAGTGCCGGTGTGATGAAGGGAGAGGTCGTGAGTTCAATCCTCACTGGCAGCACCATTACCCATCGATGGTTACAGTCGACACCGCGAGCAGGCACGCTCTAGCGGTCGACCTGTTCCGGGCGAGGCTTCGCGACCCACGGCAAGCCGTGCCGCCGCCAGCCGACGGCTCCCGGGACACTCTGGCTCGAACCGGCCGCTCCATCGACGATCAGGTACACGCTGCCGTAGCCGTTGTCGGCGAGGTGATCGACCGCGATCGCGCTGTGGCTCCCGTCCGGGCAGATGACGATGATCGTGCGCCGCCGCCCCTCTGGGCCCTGCCCCGTCAACGCTTCGATCTGGCTGAGAAATCGCGGGTTGATCTGCGCCCGGGCGGCATCGTACCGGGCGACGTCGCTCGAGGTCGAGGCGACGAACAGCGGAATGACTTTGTGGGTCGGAGCCGCCAGCCCGTCGCGCTCGACGGCAGCCAGCGATCGGACGTCGACCAGCAGGATGTCGTCGTATTTGGCGAGCGCCTCGGCGGCCTCGAGGGACGTGAGATAGAGGCCGAGCATCGTGGTCTTGACGGAACCGCTCGCGACCGTCGCCGTCCCTGCCGGGAGCCGCGCATCGGCCGCGCCGACAGGTGCGGAAAGTGCCAGCGTCCCGACGAGAGAGAGGAGAACCGCCAGTCCCCGGATGGCGGAGCCAGCGCCGATGAATGCCGCATGTCGGACCGCCGTGAGCATCACAGCCGTCTATCCCGGATCAGGCGACAGGGTCCACGCTCCGCCGCGAGGCCGCCCATCAACCCTCCGTGATCGAAGCCCCTGGAATATGCCCCCATGTCGGCCATCAGCGCGCCGGGATGGGTGTCATGCGCGTCAAATCGCGTCGCGAAACGTAGCGCCCCCAATGCGGGTCGAAGGGATGCACGTATCGGGTCGCCCCGCTGGCGTCGACCAAGGGCCTCTGCTCGTTGTGCCAGCGAAAGATGCCGCCCGAGAGATTGTAGATCCGGCTGGCGCCGCGCCGGCGCAATTCCTCCGTCAGGCGTCCGGCCAGCTTCGAACTCCTGACACCGACGGAGCAATAGAACACGACGGTCCGGCCCGCGAGGCGATCGCCGAATTGCGCGAGGAACGCGTCGCTGCGGATGTCGGCATCGACCCGGATGGCGCCGGGGATGTGGCTGACCGCGAATTCCCCGTCGTCGCGCACGTCGAACGTGATGGTCTCGGCTGGGTTGGCGACGAGCGCTGCAACACTGTCTGGGTCCACGTGCCGGACGTGCGGGTAGGTGTCGAGAAGGCGTTGCTCGAGCTGGCCGAGATCCGCCCGATCGTCGGCCGGTCTGGGTTGCAGCGCGGCCGCACCTGCGACGAACAGCACTGTCCCCGCAAGAGCGAGGCAGCGGATGCCGCATGTGATGGACCGTAGGCTGAAACCGGGGCGCATCCGCTGCTGATAGCCCGAACTGATGCACCGCAGTCTGTGACCGTCCGCCGCTCCAGTTCACACCTGAGTGATCACCACTCGACGCCGCGCGCGCGTCGCCGACAGGTGCATGCTCAGCCCCGCCGCCACAAAGCCGTTGAGACACCGGGGACCGTGGGCTAGACTCCTGCCCGGCGATCTGGGGAGAGCGCCGGACAGGTCTGAAGGGCGGCCGGGTGGCAGCGGCGCTGAAACAACGTGGAGTGGACCGTGTCGAAGAGAACTGCCGCGTGGGGATCGCCGGCATCGCGGGCACGCGGCGCATGAGTGACACGCTGAGGCCTGCGGGCACCGTTGGCGAAACCGATTTCGGGCGCGAGGTGGCAGGCCGTCAGGCGCCGCCGTCGATCGCGACGG
>JBGSJD010000478.1:0-10011 GCA_041742195.1 Hyphomicrobiaceae bacterium | reverse complement strand
GAGACGGGCAAGGCGGCGGAGCGGACGATCGACGAGATGGCGCGCTCGTGCGTGATGGAGGGGATGCACAGCCACGACCCACGCCACGAGATCATCGCCAAGCACATGCGCTTGGCGTTCGGCGTGCACGCAGCGCCGCTGCGGGATCTGCTCGAGGAGATCGCCGGCACGTCGGGCGGGGCGGCCGAAGGTAGCGATGAGGAAGCGCTGCTCGATCGCATCGGCACGGCTCTGGCGGCGTACGACGCGGCGGTGGGGGAGAAGTCGGCCGAGATCGCCACCTCACGTCCAACGGCGCGGGATACCTCGCTCGAAGAGGCGGTGAAATGGTACGTCTGGTATGTCCGCGAAGAGGAAGGCTTGACGTTTCTCGAAGAGCATCGCAGGCGCTTCCTAGGTTCGGAAGATGCTGCGAAGTTTGACGTTATTCGCAGGGTCGCAGGTGTGGAAGCATGACGTGACTCGGGCAGAGCGAAGGAAGCGGAAACTCGTCTGGCGCAAGACGGCGCCGATGTTCGCTCCGGTCTACTATCACCTGCGCTATGGCCGGTACGTGCCACGGGACATTCCGGGCGCCGATGCCCGCGAGACGGACGAAACCAAGTGCTGGGGCATCTGGGACCGCCAGTCGGCCCGGTTTCTGACGCGTGAGGAGTTGATGCGCACGCCCGACGATGCGCTGTGGAGCGCCACGCACGGGCTGAACTGAACAGCGCGGATGCGGGTGGGCATCCGAAGCGCAGCGCAAGAGAGGGAGAAGGGTGATGGCGACGAAGTGGAACGATCCGAAGACGGCGCCGCGTGATGGCATGGGTATGCTGGCGCTGGTCATTATCACATGCGAGTGCGGCAAGGGCGGTATAACAGCCTGCGCGGCCGGACGGCAGCAAGGTCAGTGGGTTCTCGACGGCATGGATCATGCCTGCGAGATCATCGGGTATGTGCAGTACGAAATGCCGGGCCATGCTGAACTTGACCGGATGCTGCGAAGGGTGGGGTTAGACCGCAAAGGCAACTACGTCGCGACGGGGACGGCCTGAAACAAAAAAGCCCCCGGCAGCGCTCCCTTGAGGCGCCTTCCGACTCCCCTTGCGGGGAGCCGGCCGGAAGGCGCTGGGAGGCTGACGGGGGCTTTTAGGTTTGAAGTCAGCAGGCAACCGGGACTCGCGCCTGCTGCCTGCTGCCTCACTTCACGCCCGCAGGCGGATGCGGGTTTCCTTGCCGTCGCGCTCCTCGACCAAGAGCCCGGCGACTTCGCCGCGCCGTTTGGTCGCCTCACCGCTCGACACGCCCATCAAGGCGGCCAGTTCTTTGTTGCTGGCAACTGAGCCGCCGACGCTTTCCAGCGCGGCGATGACGGGATGGCTGGCGGGACGGAGTTCGACAACGTTTGCCGGCAAGTGTTCCCGGCGCGGGTGCGGGTCGGCACCCGAAGCGCCAGGAACATGTGCCCGCTTGCCCGGCTTGGGCGGCTCCGGCTGGGGCGGAACGCTTGCCGGAACACGTTCGGACACCAGCGGGCCGTGACGTTCCGGCAGTGGACCGAGGAACCGTTGCCGGAAAACGTCGAGGTCGCTTTCTGCGGAAAGCGTCCGCGCGGTTGCGGAGTGGGCAACCGAAGCGCGACTAAAGACACGCGGATGCGCAGTGGGCATCCGAAGCGCTATTATGGAGGCCAATCGATCGGGAGAGCCCCATGTCCGATGCCCCAGTGCCAGCCGCCGTGGCGGCCACCGTCTCACGCCTCCATGCAGCCATGTCCGATGTGGCCAACGGCGACGTCCGCGCCATCAAGGCGCTCTACTCCCATACGGCCGATGCAACCAGTTTCTACGGCTGGGGCGGCTGGGAGAAGGGCTGGGACAACGTTTCGCGGCGCTGGGACTGGGCCGCAGAGCAGTTCCGCGGCGGCACCGTCGCCTATCGCAATGTGACGACGGTCGTGACGCCGACGTTGTTTTACACGACCGACATCGAGACCTTCACCATGCGCTCCATGGACGGCATGTCGGCGCCGACGGGCTGGTCGAACCGTGTCACCCACATCTTCCGCCTCGAGGACGGCGAATGGCGGCTCCTGCACCGCCACGGCAACCGGCTCGAGGACCAGTACAAGCCGGCAACCCGCCTTGAGCCAAAGGAGTAGCGCGCATGCTGTTCATGATCATTTCGACACCCCGTCCCGAGCCGCCGTCGACCATGGTGCCGAAGCGGCAGGCTTATTGGGAATGGCTGGCGCCGCTGCAGCAGCAGGGCCTCGTCAAGGATGTGTGGGCGCGGACAGGACGCGGCGCGGTGGCGCTGCTCGACGTGCCAGACAACGAAACGCTGCACCGCATCCTGAACGAGTGGGCCGAGATCATCCCTGCCACGTTCGACATCTATCCCCTCATCGACGTCGGCCCGGCGCGGGCGTTCCTTGCGGCACAGGGGAAGCCGCCCGCCTGACGACGCGGCGATGATGAGCACGGTTCCCCTCTCGGCGGACGCAGGGGCGTACGGCCCGTCATTCCGTTCGACATGGCCGCCGAGAACCTTGTTGCGATGCAGCATTGTGCATGTTACCCGCCTTGGATGACCTGCTCATCCGCATTCGGTTCCGGCCCGGCGACGCCGCCGTGAACGTCCCCCCTTTGAATGAGATCGAAGCTCGCGCCGAATCGGTGCCGAGCGCGGCTACCGTTTGTCGTCCTTGCATCAACGTCGCGGGACCAGCCCTGGCAGTGTCATGAACATCGACAAGCTCCGAGCCGAGTGGTTCGGCAATATCCGTGGCGACGTGCTCGCCGGCCTCGTCGTGGCGCTGGCGCTCATCCCCGAGGCGATCGCGTTCTCGATCATTGCCGGCGTCGATCCGAAGGTCGGCCTTTATGCCTCGTTCTCGATTGCGGTCTTGACCGCCATCGTCGGCGGCCGGCCCGGCATGATCTCCGCAGCGACTGCGGCGACGGCGGTCCTGATGGTCACGCTCGTCAAGGTGCACGGCCTGCAGTACCTGCTGGCGGCGACGATCCTCGCGGGCATCCTGCAGATCGCCGCCGGCATCCTGAAGCTCGGCTTCGTGATGCGTTTCGTTTCGCGCTCCGTCATGACGGGGTTCGTCAACGCACTGGCGATCCTGATCTTCATGGCGCAGTTGCCCGAGTTGATCGGCGTGCCGTGGTTGACCTATCTGCTGGTGGCTCTCGGCCTCGCGATCATCTACCTGGTGCCGCGGTTGACGACGGCCGTGCCCTCGCCGCTGATCTGCATCGTGGTGGTCACGGCGCTGGTGCTCGCGCTCGGTCTCGACGTGAGGACGGTCGGCGACATGGGCGAACTGCCGTCGGCGTTCCCGGTATTCCTGTTGCCGCAGGTGCCGCTCACCTTCGAGACGCTCGCGATCATCTTCCCCTACTCGGTGGCCGTTGCCGTCGTCGGCCTACTCGAAAGCCTCATGACGGCCCAGATCGTCGACGAGTTGACTGACACGCCGAGCGACAAGAATCGCGAATGCATCGGCCAGGGCGTTGCCAATTTCGCGACCGGATTCATCGGCGGCATGGCGGGCTGCGCCATGATCGGCCAGTCGGTCATCAACGTGAAGTCCGGCGGACGTGGCCGGCTGTCGTCGTTTCTCGCGGGCGTTTTCCTGCTCTTCCTCATCGTCATTCTGGGCCCGTGGGTCTCGCTCATTCCCATGGCGGCGCTCGTCGCCATCATGATCATGGTGTCGATCGGGACGTTCAGCTGGGCATCACTGAAGAATCTCGCCGTGCACCCGCGATCGTCGAGCGTGGTCATGCTCGCCACGGTGGCGGGTGTCGTCCTGACCCACAACCTTGCCATCGGCGTTCTGGCGGGCGTGCTCCTGTCCGGCCTGTTCTTCGCCTGGAAGGTGTCCCAGATTTTCCGCGTGACGTCTGTCCTGTCGGAGGATGGCACGCATCGCACGTACAACGTCGAAGGCCAGCTCTTCTTCGCGTCCGGCGAGGATTTCACACGGTCGATCGACTTCAAGGAGGCTGTGGAGAGGGTCACCATCGACGTCAGCAAAGCCCACATATGGGACATTTCCAGCGTCATGGCCCTCGACATGGTCGTCTTGAAGTTGCGCCGGGACGGTGCGACGGTCGACATCGTCGGCATGAATGCAGCGAGCGAGACGATCGTCGACAAGCTCGCCATTCATGACAAGCCGGGCGCTTTCGAGCGCTTCATGGGCCATTGAGCCCACCGACCGAAGAGGAGTGGAGCCGGTATGCCGCGACTGATCGCGTTCATCGATGCCTCCGTCTATGCCGATAGCGTTGCAGACCATGCGGCCTGGGTCGCGCGCCGCATGTCTGCCGAGGTCGAGGTGCTCCACGTCCTCGGCCGCCGACAGATCGCGGCCAGCGACCGAAATCTGAGTGGCGCCCTGGACGCTGACGCGCGCGACCACCTGTTGGCCGAGCTCACGGCCCTCGACGAGCAGACGGCGAAGGTGGCGCAGCAGCGAGGCCGGCTGATCCTGCAGCACGCGAAGGATCGGCTGGCGGTGGCCGGTGTCTCGACCGTGTCGACCAGGCTGAGGAACGGCGATCTCGTCGAGACGATGCACGAGTTCGAGGCAGGCGCCGATCTGATCGTCATCGGCAAGCGCGGCGAGGCGGCCGATTTCGCAAAGCTGCATCTCGGCTCCAATATCGAGCGCGTCGTCCGCGCCAGCACGAAGCCGATTTTGGTCGCCTCGCGCGACTTCAAGCCGATCGAGCGCGTCCTGATCGCCTTCGACGGCGGCCCGAGCATCACCAAGGCCATCGACTATCTGAGCAAGGCTCATGCGGCCTTCAGCGGCTTGTCCTTGACCTTGCTGCGGGTCGGCGAGGTGACGACGGAAGCCAGGGAGCGCGTCGACGATGCGACGTCCCGGCTACGCGCGGCGGGCTACCAGATCGAGAGCCGGATGCTCCCGGGCGATCCGGAGCGCGTGATTGCCGCGTTCGTCGAATCGGACGGCATGAACGCGCTCGTGATGGGTGCCTACGGCCACTCCCGCATTCGCAGCCTCATCGTCGGCTCGACGACGACCGCCATGATCCGCTCCTGCAAGATCCCGATCGTCCTGTTCCGCTGAGCCCGCCGGCGGCCTGCAGCCGAACCGGCTCGAAGGTGCGAGGCGCGATGGTCGTGTTCGGCGTTTGGGTCAGCGAGATCCGGCTCCGGTTGCTGAATGGACTGACCAGAGCCACTCCGTCACATTCGACAACTGTTCGCTGACCGACGTCGGCCAGCCGCGGGTGTTGCTCGCGGCGCAAGGGAAGTCCGACCAGTGAGGGACGTGACATGGACGAGCACGATGTGCCTGACGGTTACGCCGTCGAGCTTCTGACGCCCGACCGCGTAGAGCGCCTGGAAGCGCTGCTCGCCGTTTTTGGCGCAGCCTTCGAGGATCGCGAGACCTATCAGGGTGCGGTCCCGTCACGAGACTATCTGGCGAAGTTTCTAGCCCGCGACGACGTGGTCGTCGTGACGGCTGTCCACGGTGCCGAGATCGTGGGCGGGCTCGTTGCCTATATGCTCGTGAAGTTCGAGCAGGAGCGCCGGGAGATCTACATCTACGACCTCGCCGTCGATGCGGGGCATCGCCGAAAGGGTCTCGCCACTGCCGTGATCGGCGAACTCGGCCGTGTCGCGGCGGCGAACGGCGCTCATGTGATGTACGTCCAGGCCGATGTCGAGGACGCGCCGGCGATCGCCCTCTACGAAAAGCTCGGAACGCGAGAAGACGTCTACCACTTCGACATCGCGGTGAAGCGATAGCGGGGCCGCTTTGCTGCAGGATCCGCCGGTCCGCCATGTCGTGCGCCGTCGAGGTGGCGCGCCGTCAAGCAATCCGCCCGTGTCTGAGGGTCTGCCAGGGCCGTCCGTCGATGGCCGCGAGGCCGAGGCCGATCATCACCATGCCGCCGATGTGCGTCCAGTGAAGCGTCTCGCCGAGAAACCCAGTGCCGAGCAGGATGGCGCTGATCGGGATGAGAAATGTCGTGAGCAGCAGGTTGGTGGCGCCGGCGGTGGCCAGAATGCGGAAATAGATGATGTAGGCGAGCGCGGTGGAGAGGAGGGCGATGCCGAGCAGCGCTAGGAGTGCCGTCACGCTTGGCACGGGCAGCGCCCAGGGTCTGTCGAGGAGCAGGACCATGGGAAGAAGCAAGGTGCTCGATGCAATGAGCTGTCCGGTGGCCGTCACCAGCGGCGAGATCTGCATCGCCTTGAAGCGCCGCCCGTAGACGCCCGCGAGCGCATACGAGAGTGCCCCCGTGAGACAGGCGGCTTGCGCCAGAACATCGATGCCGAGAGACGAAAGCGCATCGCCCCCGATCAGGATCGCAACGCCGGCGAGACAGATCAGGACGCCGGCGAGACGCCCGCCGGTCATCTTCTCGTCGGAGGTGAACACATGCGCGACGAGCACACCGAACACGGGCGTCGTCGCGTTCAGGATCGAGGCGAGCCCCGAGGCGATGTGCGCCTGCCCCCAGACGATGAGGGTGAACGGCACCACGTTGTTGAGGAGCGCCATGCCGAAGAAAGCTCTCCAGATGGCCGGATCACGCGGCATGGCGAGCGACATCATGCGCAGGGCGATCGACAGGATCGCCGCGGCGAGAGCCACGCGGACGACCACGACCGTCAACGTCGGCAGCTCACGAACGGCAAGGCCATTGAAGAAGAACGAGCCGCCCCAGAGGATGGAGAGCGTGACGAGCAGCCCCCATTCGAGGGCGGTCATGGGGCGCTGGGCAGAAACGGGGGACGGCATGGGTGAGGCTCCGGTTGGGAGCACTCATTAGCCGAGAGGCGTCACCACCTCGACCCGTTTCTTGTGGTTGGCGCAAAAGCTCGATAGCGCCAACCTGAGCGGCTTGCAGGTCCGCTCAGCGCGGGAGGTCGGTGCGGCCCATCAGTGTCTTGTCGATCGAGGCGGCGGCCTGCCGGCCTTCACGGATGGCCCACACGACGAGGCTCTGGCCGCGCCGGATGTCACCCGCCGCATAGACCTTCGACCGGCCTTTGACCTTGTAGTCGCGCTCCGTGGCATCGATGCCCTTGAAGCGGCCGCGCGCGACGACCGGCAACTCGAGCTGCGTGACGACGTCGCCCTCGATGGGACCCGAAAACCCCATGGCGAAGAGGACGAGGTCGGCCGGCAGCTCGCCCTCGCTACCGGGGACGGGCTTCATGTCGGGACCGACGCGGGTATAGAGGAGCTTCGTCACCCGGCCGTTCTCGCCGGCGAAACCGGTGGTCGAGATCGAGTACTCGGTCTTGGCGCCCTCCGCCTGCGAGCTCGAGATGCGCAGCTTCAGCGGCCAGTGCGGCCACGTGACGAGCTTCGCCTCCTTCTCGGGCGGCTTCGGCATGATCTCGAGCTGCGTCACCGAGAGCGCGCCCTGACGCAGGCTCGTTCCGATGCAGTCCGAGCCCGTGTCGCCGCCGCCGATGACGATGACGTGCTTTCCCTTGGCGCTGATCTCGCGCGTCGCGCCCGGAATGGGCTCCGACGACACGCGACGGTTCTGCTGCGGCAGGAAATCCATGGCGAAATGCAGCCCGTCGAGATCCCGGCCCGGCGCCTTCTCGAAGAAGTCGAAGGGACGCTCGGAGCCACCTGTCAGGAGCACGGCGTCGTACTTGTCCTCGAGCTCGAACGCCGTCACGTCCTTGCCGACGTTGGTGTTGACGTGGAACACCACGCCCTCGGCCTTGAGCTGATCGACGCGCCGCGCCACGACCGACTTCTCGAGCTTGAAGTCCGGAATGCCGTAGCGCAGGAGCCCGCCCGGCTCGGCGTTTTTCTCGTAGACGTGGACGGTGTGGCCGACGCGCGCGAGCTGTTGCGCGGCGGCGAGCCCGGCTGGGCCCGATCCGACGATGGCGATCGACTTGCCGGTCTTCGTCTCGGCCGGCTCGGGCTTCACCCAGCCCTCCGCGAAGCCCTTGTCGATGATCGCGCACTCGATCGTCTTGATGGTGACCGGGTTATCGTCGAGGTTGAGTGTGCAGGCGGCCTCGCACGGCGCCGGGCAGACGCGGCCCGTGAACTCGGGGAAGTTGTTGGTCGAGTGCAAGTTGACCAGCGCCTGCTGCCAGCGGTTGTTGTAGACGAGGTCGTTCCAGTCGGGGATCTGGTTGTTCACCGGACACCCGTTGTGACAGTAGGGAATGCCGCAATCCATGCACCGCGACGCCTGCGTGCGCGTCTCGCCCTCGGACAGCGGCAACACGAATTCATTCCAATGCTTGAGCCGCTCGTCGACCGGCCGATAGCCGCGGTCGGCCCGCTCGAACTCCATGAAACCTGTGACTTTGCCCATCGTCGTCCCGTCCCGTGATCGTCAGGCTGGAGGAGAGAGGCCGCGCCCTGCGGCCTCCGTTCGTCAGGTCTGCTGGTCGGCGACTACTCCGCCACCGGCGCCTTGCCCTTGCGTTTGCCCGCCTTGTCGGAGGTGCCGGGCACGCCGATCTCGATCGTCTCGAGACCGGTGCCGAGTTCGGCCTGATGCTTCGCCATCTCGGCGAGCGCCCGGCGGTACTCGACCGGCATCACCTTGCGGAACTTCGTCTGCCACGCCGGCCAGTCGGCGAGAATGGTCTTCGCCTTCGCCGAGTTGGTGTAGTGGGCATGCCGCGTGATCAGGGCGTGGAGACGCGCGGCATCCTGTTTCGACATGTCGCTCATCACGTCAACGAGCCCGTGGCTGGCAAGATCGCTGGCGTTCTGGAGCTGGCGCAGCACCGTCTCCTCGGCCTCGATCGGCTCGAGATCGATCATGGCGAGGTTGCAGTTCCGCTCGAAGGTGCCGTCCTCGTCGAGCACGTAGGCGATGCCGCCCGACATGCCGGCCGCGAAGTTGCGCCCGGTCTGGCCGAGCACGACGACGACGCCGCCGGTCATGTATTCGCAGCCGTGATCGCCCGTGCCTTCCACGACCGCGATCGCCCCCGAATTGCGCACCGCGAACCGCTCACCCGCGATGCCTCGGAAATAGCACTCGCCGGTGATCGCGCCGTAAAGGACCGTGTTGCCGACGATCATGCTCTCCTCGGGCACGATCCCCGACTTGGGGTTCGGCCGGACGATGATCTTGCCGCCCGAGAGCCCCTTGCCGACGTAGTCGTTGGCCTCGCCGACGAGATCCAGCGTCACGCCCTTGGCGAGCCATGCGCCGAACGATTGCCCGGCGATGCCGTTGAAGGTCAGCCAGACGCTGTCCTCGGCGAGACCGCCATGCCCATGCGCCTTCGCAATGGCGCCGGACAGCATCGCGCCGGTCGCCCGGTCACGATTGGAGATGGCGAGTTCGGCCTTTACCGGCTTCTTGCTGTCGATGGCTGGCTTCGCGATCTCGAGCAGCTTGTTGTCGAGCACCTTTTCGAGCCCGTGGTCCTGCCGCTCG
Source organism: Hyphomicrobiaceae bacterium (assembly GCA_041742195.1). Lineage (GTDB taxonomy): Bacteria > Pseudomonadota > Alphaproteobacteria > Rhizobiales > Hyphomicrobiaceae. The sequence goes on along the minus strand of JBGSJD010000478.1, from coordinate 589 downwards.
ACGTGCCGGATCGCGACCGTCTCGGGCACCTCGGGCTTGTGGAACAGGTTCTCGAAATCGAGCCCGCGTGCCTTCCAGTGGCCGATGGCCCGCGCCTTGTCGAGATATTGCGACTGCCCGACCAGTTCGTCGAACGAGCGCAGCCCCATCTCGGCCATCAGCTCGCGCACTTCCTCCGCGATGAAGAAGAAGAAGTTGATGACGTGCTCGGGCTGGCCCTTGAACTTCGCGCGCAGCACCGGGTCCTGCGTCGCGACGCCGACAGGGCACGTGTTGAGGTGGCATTTGCGCATCATGATGCAGCCGGCGGAGATCAGCGGCGCCGTCGCGAAGCCGAACTCGTCGGCTCCGAGCAGCGCGCCGATCACGACGTCGCGTCCGGTGCGGATGCCACCGTCGACCTGCACCGCTATCCGCCCGCGCAGCCGGTTGTAGACCAGCGTCTGGTGCGTTTCCGCGAGACCGATCTCCCACGGGCTGCCGGCGTGCTTGATGGATGTGAGCGGCGACGCACCCGTGCCGCCCTCGAAGCCAGAGATGGTCACGTGATCGGCGCGCGCCTTGGCGACGCCGGCGGCAACCGTGCCGA
>JBGSJD010000477.1:0-4184 GCA_041742195.1 Hyphomicrobiaceae bacterium | reverse complement strand
GGCGCACATTCACCGAACTGGACCGGTTCGCGCCCTGACGCTCGCTGGTCCGGCGCGGCCTCAGGACTGCGGGGCTGGCTCTGGCTCGGCGGGCCGTCCAGCGGCTTGACATTCCCTGTCGCGGCGCATTCTCTCCTGGTCAAAATCATCCAGGGAGCGAAACGACATGGCCAAGAGCGGCGCCCAGAAGCCGAACACGTTCAAGATCGCCGTCATTGCCGGTGACGGCATCGGAAACGAGGTGGTGCCGGAAGGAATCAAGGTCCTCGAGGCGGTCGGTCGGAAGTTCGATATCGCCTTCCAGTGGGACACCTTCGACTGGTCGTGCGAGGTCTACAAGAAGACCGGCAAGATGATGCCCGACGACGGGCTCGACCAGATCCGGAAGCACGACGCGATCTATCTGGGCGCGGTGGGTTTTCCCGGCGTGCCGGATCACGTGTCGCTCTGGGGCCTGCTGATCCCCATCCGGCGTGAATTCCAGCAGTATATCAATCTCCGGCCCGTCCGCCTGTTCGAGGGTCTCAAGTGCCCGCTCGCGGATCGCAAACCCGGCGACATCGACTACTGGATCGTGCGCGAGAACAACGAGGGCGAGTACTCGTCGATCGGCGGGCGCATGTACGAGGGCACCGAGTACGAGATGGCGGTGCAGCAGGCGATCTTCTCGCGTCGCGGCTGCGACCGGGTGATGCGCTACGCCTTCGAGCTGGCGGCGACGCGGTCACGCAACGAGGTGGTGTCGGCGACGAAGTCCAACGGCATCTCGATCTCGATGCCTTATTGGGACGAGCGGTTCGCGGCGATTGCGAAAGAGTATCCGAAGGCCAAGACGAGCCAGTATCACATCGACATCCTGACGGCGCATCTCGTGCGCAATCCGCAGTGGTTCGACGTGATCGTCGGGTCGAACCTGTTCGGCGACATCCTTTCGGATCTCGGACCGGCCACCACGGGCACGATCGCCATCGCGCCGGGCGGCAACATCAATCCCGAGAAGGACTTCCCGTCGATGTTCGAGCCGGTGCACGGATCGGCACCCGACATCGCGGGGCAGGGGATCTCGAATCCGATCGGGCAGATCTGGTCCGGGGCCATGATGCTCGAGCATCTCGGGCACAAGGAAGCCGCCGACGCCATCGTCACGGCCATCGAGAAGCTGCTCAAGGATACCGACGTCCGGACGCGGGACATGGGGGGCAAGGCCATGTGCACCGAGCTTGGCGACGCCATCGTGCAGCTGGTGAACGCCGCGTAAGCGCCATCAGGAGCCTCCTGCTCAGTCGTCTTTCAGCAGGCGGCGCTCCATGCGCGCGGCGATGCCTTCGTGTCCCGAGGCGCGAAGGCCGTCGATGGCTCCCCGCAAGTCGCGCGGCTCGCGGTTCTGGCTGAGTTTCGACTTGGCCAGCGTTCGTGTCGGCCGGATGCGGAATGCGACGATGTTCGGCAGCATCTCAGCCATGTAGTCGGCGGGAGCGTCGGCCATGCGCCATGCCTTTTCGCCATTTTGTCGCCGCTCCTGCTGGCGCGTCAGCAGGCCCACGGCGGCGAGCCTCGCGTGTTCGTCGTGTTGCCAGGTGATGCCGCCATAGACGTGCACGACCTGATAGTTCCAGGTCGGCACGGCGCGGTGGTGCTCAGCCTTCGAGGGATAGAAGTTCGGAGAGACGTAGGCGTCGTCGCCGCGAAAGATCGCGAGCACCTCCTGCCCGTCCGGGATCAGGCGGTGCATGTCGTTAGCCAGTGCCACGTGGCCGATCAGCGTGCCATCCGGCGCAGCCAAGAGCGGAATGTGATTGGCGATCAGGCCTTCGGTCGTATGTGCCGCGATGCAGGCCAGCGGCGCCGCCTCGATCAGGGCCGCTATCTCTTCGGTGCGCACTTCCTGGAAATGGGGCGGCATGTACACGGCGTGGTCTCCTGGCGGTGCGCGTGGTGGCGCCTGCATCGGCGAGGACAGGCCGATGTGGACAGCGCAAACCACCACGCTTGCCGCCGGCTCGCAAGCCGGGACTTGGCGGCGCGGCGGCGATCAGCGCACACTCGGCCTGTGACACATGGATGACGCTGGCGGGACCGATGGAATCGACGGACGCGGACAAGACGCGCTGGTACCAGACACCGGCGGGACGGCTCGTCGTCATCGTGTGCGGCGCGCAGGTGCTCGTGCAACTGGGGGCGTTCTTCTGGCCGGCGCTGCTGCCCGGGCTGATGGGCCGATGGGGGCTTTCCAACAGCGAGGCCGGCTGGATCACGTCGGCCTTCTACGCTGCCTACATGCTGTCGGTGCCGGTGCTGGTGACGCTCACCGACCGGATCGATCCGAAGCGGATCTACCTCTTCGGCGTGGCGGCGACCGTCGTCGGCCATGGTGCCTTCGCTGTCGTCGCAGACGGTTTCTGGACGGCCTTTGCGGCGCGCGCGCTGGCGGGGCTCGGATGGGCCGGCACGTACATGACGGGGATCAAGCTTCTCTCCGATGTCGTCGACGCGAAGATGATGTCGCGGGCGGTGGCAGGCCATGCCGCGAGCGTCGGGTTCTCCGGAGCAATCTCGTTCATTGCGGCCGACCTGATCGCGGGGGTGGCCGGGTGGAGGGTTGCGTTCGCGACGGTCTCCGTGAGCGCCCTGATGGCGCTGCTCGTGGTGTTCCTCAAGGTGCCGGCGCGTACGACCAAGCCCAAGCCGCCAGCTGATGGCGGGGGGCTGTTCAATTTTGGCCCCGTGTTCCGGAATCGCTCGGCGATGGCGTATGCGCTCGCCTACTCAGTTCACACGCTCGAGATGAATGCTCTACGGGGCTGGGGTGTCGCCTATCTCGCGTTCGTGGCGGCGAGCACGGGGGCCGGCAGCCAGATCCTGTCGCCGACCCTGGTGCTGACGGCGATCGGGCTCGTCGGGACGTTCGCCAGCATCGCGGGGAACGAAGCCGCGATCCGGATCGGGCGGCAACGGTTGATCATCGTCGCCATGCTGGCCTCGATGACGGCCTGCCTCGCGCTCGGGCTCGTCGGGACCAGCGGGTACTGGATCGCGGTGGCGCTCGTCACGCTCTACAGCCTGCTGATCTGGCTCGATTCCTCATCGCTGACGGCCGGTGCGGCCGGGGCTGCCGATCCGGCGCGACGCGGGGCGACGCTCGCGGTTCATTCGATGCTCGGTTATGCTGGCGGCTTCGTCGGTCCGCTCATGATCGGAGTGGTGCTCGATGCGTCGGGTGGCATGGGCCGGGCCGGCTGGCTGGCTGCCTTCGCCTCCGTCGCGGCGCTGGGCCTTCTCGCGGTGATCGCGTTCATGGCGATGAAGCCGCGCGATCTCGCGGGCGACAAAGCGACTGCGAAAGGCGGTTGAGGGCGCGCGCCGCCACGACTGCCGATGTGTTCGAACCGTTCGAGGTCCTTGCCATGCTGCTTGGGTGTATCGCTGACGATCTGACGGGGGCGACCGACCTCGCCATCATGCTGACGCGGGCCGGGATGCGGACGCTGCAGGTGATGGAGGTGCCGCGCACGGGCGCCACTGGTCTCGATGGTTATGACGCCATCGTCGTGGCTCTCAAGACGCGGACGTGTCCGGTAGCGGAGGCGGTCGATCTGTCTCTCGCAAGTGCCGAGGCGCTGCTTGGGCTCGGGGCGAAGCAGCTGTTCTTCAAATACTGCTCGACGTTCGATTCGACTGATCAGGGCAACATCGGGCCGGTGGCCGAGGCGCTGATGGCGAAGCTCGGGGCGGAACTTGCGATCGTCTGTCCGGCTTTTCCGACCAACAAGCGCACCGTCTACATGGGTAATCTGTTCGTCGGCGAGGTGCCGCTCGCCGAGAGCCCGATGAAGGACCACCCGCTGACGCCGATGCAGGATTCCAACCTCGTCCGCGTCATGCAACGGCAGTCGAAAGGCAAGGTGGGGCTCGTTCCGTATCCGGTGGTCGAGAAGGGGCGCGCGGCCATCGCCGAGGCATTCGGGGCAGCGAAAAATCGCGGCGAGCGGTTCGTGGTCGTCGACGCCATCTCGGATCGCGACCTGATCGAGATGGGGGCGGCGGCAGCGGACATGCCCCTGATCACGGGAGGGTCCGGTGTCGCGCTCGGATTGCCGGCGAACTTCATCGCGAAGGGGCTGATGAAGGCCGCGGAGGCGCCGACGTCGATGGCGGCGCCGAAAGGGCGCGCCGCGATCCTGGCG
>JBGSJD010000476.1:0-4362 GCA_041742195.1 Hyphomicrobiaceae bacterium | reverse complement strand
CGGAAGCGTCGTGTCGCCGCAAACCGAGCAGGCGGGACCCACGGCGCGCGTCCCGGCACCGGGCGCCGCACCGGCACAGAAGAAGTAGGCGGAGAGCGACATGATCTTCGACCTGTTCATCCGGCGCCCCCGCCTCGCGATGGTGATCTCGATCGTGATCACGATCGCAGGCCTGATCGCCATGACGGCCTTGCCCGTCTCGCAATACCCGAACATCGCGCCGCCCACGGTGCGCGTGCAGGCGAGCTATCCGGGCGCCGATGCGCGCACCGTCGAGGAGAGCGTCGGGCAGCTGCCCGAAAACGCCATCAACGGCGTCAGCGGCATGCGATACATGCGCTCGACGTCGGCGAGCGACGGCAGCTACACGCTGAACATCACCTTCGATCTGACGACCAATCCCGATATCGCGACGGTCAACGTCCAGAACCGGGCGAATCTCGCGGCGGCCAAGCTGCCGCAGGAAGTCCGCACGGCGGGCCTCAACATCGCGAAGGTTTCGACGGATATCCTGCAGGTGTTCACGTTCCACTCATCGAACCCAGCGCACGACCAGCTGTTTCTCAGCAATTTCGTGACGATCAACGTCATCGACGAGCTGAAGCGGATCAACGGCGTCGGCGATGCCTCGCTGTTCGGCGCGCGCGACTATTCCATGCGCATCTGGTTCGATCCGCAGCGGCTCGCCAACCTCGGATTATCGACGGACGACGTCATCAATGCCGTGAAGGCGCAGAACCAGCAGGCGGCCGCGGGGCGGATCGGCGCGGCGCCGATCAGCGCCGACCAGCGACTGCAACTGACGGTCACGACGAAGGGGCGGCTGAGCTCCGTCGAGGAGTTCGGCGCCATCATCGTGCGCAGCGAATCCGACGGCTCGAACATCCGGCTCTCGGATATCGCGAAGATCGAGCTCGAGGCGGCGAGCTTCGACACGACGACGACGTTCAACGGGCAGCCGACGGCCGCGATGGGCATCTATCTGTCGCCGGGCGCGAATGCCGTTGCCGTCGCCAAGGCCGTGACCAAGCGGCTCGACGAATTGCGGCCGAGATTTCCGGCCGGCGTGGAGTACACGTTCATCTACAATACCGCCGACTTCGTCTCGGCGATGATCTCCAAGGTCGTGCACACGCTCATCGAGGCATTCGCTCTCGTCGCCGTCGTGGTGTTCCTGTTTCTCGGCCGCATCCGTCCGACCATCATTCCGCTGCTCGCCGTGCCGGTGGCCGTGATCGGAACGTTCGCCGTGCTGCTGGCGCTCGGGTATTCCGCCAACAGCATCTCGCTGCTCGCGCTCGTGCTCGCGATCGGCATCGTCGTCGACGACGCCATCGTGGTGGTCGAGAACGTCGAGCGCGTGATGGAGCAGGAGCCGCACCTCACGCCCGCGGAAGCCACCAGCAAGGCCATGGGCGAAATCGCGGGCCCCGTGATCGCCATCACGCTGGTGCTGCTCTCGGTGTTCGTGCCGGTCGCATTCCTGCCGGGCAGCAGCGGCGTGCTGTTCCGGGAGTTCGCCGTCACCATCTCGGCTGCGATGGTGATCTCGGCGATCAACGCGCTGACGCTGTCGCCCGCGCTCTGCGCGATGCTCCTGAAGCCCGGCCATCCGACCGGCATCATGGCGCGCATCACGGCCGCCATCGACCGTATCGGCCAAGGCTATGCGCGCCTCGTGACCCGGCTGCTCAGGGTCTCGATCTTCAGCATCGTCGCCGTGGCCGGCATGGCGTTCGGAATCTGGGGCGCCATGAGCAACCTGCCCTCGGGGTTCCTGCCCAGCGAGGACAAGGGCTACCTCATGGCGATCTTCAATCTGCCGCCGGCGGCATCGATCAACCGATCGACCGACGCTGCACGTTCGGCAGAAGCCATCATCCGGGCCGACCGGGCGGTCGACTCCGTGGTGGCGGTGGTGGGTATCGACTTCCTCGGCGGCGGTGCGGCGCCCAACGCCGGCGTGTTCTTCGTCCGGCTCAAGGACTACGCCGAGCGGCCTGGGGCGGCGGAGCACTCCACGGCGGTCGCAAGGCGGATCACACGCGCGCTCGCGGCCGTCCCCGATGGTTTCTTCCTGACCGTCAATCCACCTTCGATCTCCGGCCTCGGACAGGTCGGCGGGTTCGAATACATGCTCGAGGCCGTCGAGGGGCAGGAGCCGGCAGCCATCGCGGCCGTCATGCGCGGCGTGATCGTGGCCGCGAACCAGCGCCCCGAGGTGGCCAACGTCTACTCGAACTACGAAGCCGCGACGCCGCAGATCCGCCTCACGATCGACCGGGACAAGGTGCAGTCCCTGAAGCTCAGCCTCAGCAACGTCTTCTCGGCGCTGCAAGCCACGCTCGGCGGCTATTACATCAACGATTTCAGCCTGCAGGGGCGGACATGGACCGTCCGCATGCAGGCGGCCACCGAGTTCCGGAATACGGTGCAGTCGATCTACGCCATCCAGATGCGCAACAGCGAGGGGCAGATGGTGCCGCTCTCGGCCGTTGCACGGGCGGAGCTGGAGGTCGGACCGCGCACCATCGTCCGCTACAACAACTACCGTGCCGTCAGCATCACCGGCAGTCCGGCCGCCGGGCGCGGAGAAGGCGAAGCGGTCGCCGTCATGGAGGCGCTTTCGGCGAAAGGTCTCCCGAGCGGGTTCAGCTACGAATGGACGGGTCAGGCGCTCGAGCAGAAGGCCTCAGCCGGGCAGACGCCCATCGTCATCGGCTTCGCGTTCCTGTTCGCGTTTCTGTTCCTCGTTGCCCTCTACGAGAGCTGGAACGTACCGATCCCGGTGCTGCTGTCGGTCGCGGTCGCCGTGCTTGGCGCGCTCATCGGACTTCTGCTGATGCGGGAGAGCTTCGTCCTCTATGCGCAGATCGGCATCGTCGTGCTGATCGCGCTCGCAGCCAAGAACGCGATCCTGATCACCGAATTCGCGCTCGAGAAGCGACGCGAGGGGCAGACGATCCTCGAATCCGCGACCACCGGCGCACGGCTGAGATTTCGGCCTGTCATGATGACCAGCATCGCGTTCATCGTCGGGCTTCTGCCTCTCGTGCGCGCCACCGGGCCCGGAGCCGACAGCATGTACGCGGTGGGCCTGCCCGTGCTGGCCGGAATGATCGCCGCGTCGGTGTTCGGAATCTTCATCATCCCCATGCTCTATGTCGTGTTCCAGAGGATGCGGGAAGGCGCGTTGCCGTGGTCCGATCCTGGCGAGGCACCAGTCGAGCCGGCAGCCGCGCCAAAGCCGACCGCCTGAAACGCCGACCGCGCGCCGCCCTCCCCACGGACGATGGGTCGGGCTTGATTTTCCGTCGCCGTCACCGCAGTGAAGCGTTGGCGGGCAGGCAGCTACGCCAGTCCAACGGGCGCGCTCCATGGCAAAGCTGACGGTCAACGAAAAGGTGCTCGATCTCGCGGTCGACGACGAGATGCCGCTCCTGTGGGCGCTGAGGGAAGCGGCCGGGCTGATCGGGACCAAGTACGGTTGCGGGATCGGCGCATGCGGCGCCTGCACGGTGCTCATCGACGGGGCGGCCAAGCGCTCGTGCACGATCAGAGTTGGCGAGTTGACGCCGCAGTCGGCGATCGTGACCATCGAGGGGCTCAGTGCCGATGTCTCGCATCCGGTGCAGCGCGCCTGGATCGAACTCGATGTGGCGCAGTGCGGCTATTGCCAGACCGGGATGATCCTGGCTGCGGTCGCGCTCCTGGCGCGATCGCCGGAACCGACCGACGCCGAGATCGACGGCGCGATCAGCAATCTCTGCCGGTGCGGCACCTACCAGCGCGTGCGGGCCGCCATCAAGCGGGCCGCCGAGATGGCCCGCGCGCCGTAATGATCCGTCGTGACCGGCAGGCTCAAATTCGGGTCGCGATTGACGGATCGCAGTGACGGCGGCCGGGGCGGCGGGGCAGTTTCCCGCGATCAACAGATCGGAGTGACCCATGTCCATCGACCGGATCGTGATGGCGTTCGCCGGAACCGTGGTGCTCGTCAGCCTCTGGCTCGCGAACGCCCACAGCCCGAACTGGCTCTGGCTCACGGCCTTCGTCGGCGCAAACCTGCTGCAGGCGGCGTTCACGGGCTTCTGCCCGCTCGCCATGATCCTCAAGGCGATCGGCGTGAAGCCCGGCGAGGCCTTTCGCTGAGCGGAGCGCCGGGGCAAGCGAACGTCAGGGCAGGACCTTGCCGGGGTTCATGCGCGTTTCCGGATCGAGGGCAGCCTTGATCTGGCGCATGACGTCGAGGGCGATCGGGCTCTTGTGGGTCGCCATGGCGTGACGCTTCGATACGCCGATGCCGTGCTCGGCGGAGAAGCTGCCGCCGAGCGAGACCGCAATGGCGTTGACCAGCGCCTC
>JBGSJD010000475.1:0-3238 GCA_041742195.1 Hyphomicrobiaceae bacterium | reverse complement strand
GCGCGCTCGCGGAGGCCGGCGTCGGCTTCATGTGGGCCCCGATGCACCATCCCGCCATGAAACACTGGGCGCCGGTGCGCGCGGAACTCGGCATCCGCACGCTTTTCAATCTGCTTGGCCCGATTTCCAATCCTGCCGGCGTGACGCGTCAGGTTGTCGGTGTCTTCTCGCCCCAGTGGGTCGAGCCGATCGCCCATGTCCTCAAGGGGCTCGGCGCCGAGCATGTCTGGGTCGTGCACGGCCACGACGGACTCGACGAACTGACGACGACCGGCGCCACCGACGTCGCCGAGGTCAAGGACGGCCGCGTGGAGATCTTCGAAGTGACGCCCGCCGATGCAGGTCTCCCGCCCGCGAAACTGAGTGATTTGAAGGGCGGTGACGCCGCGATGAACGCCGCCGCGATCCGGGACGTGCTGGCGGGAAAGCCGGGCGCCTTCCGCGACATCGTGCTCCTCAATACCGCTGCCGCACTGATCGTCGGTGGTAAGGTGGCGACGCTCCCCGAGGGGGTCGCTCGCGCCGCCGAGGCGATCGCGTCCGGAGCGGCAATGAAGGCGCTCGACCGGCTGGTTGCGGTCAGCAATTCCTGAGCGGCGAGGGCTGACCGACATCCCGTCGCCGCCGGAGTGTCGACTGCCTGTTCTCCAGGCATCGCGGCCGTTGACAGGACAGTGGGCCGCCCGGATATGATCGATCCATGACAAGAGCCCAGAAGTCAGAAAAATCGAGCCCCCCCCCGCGCGGCCCGTCGGCCCCGTCGATGCCGCGCGCCAAGTTCCGCCTCGGCGACGTCGTGCGCCACCGGTTCTATCCGTTCCGGGGCATCGTGTTCGACGTGGACCCCGTGTTCAACTCCACCGAGGAGTGGTGGCAATCGATCCCCGCCGAGATCCGCCCGCGGAAGGATCAGCCGTTCTATCACCTGCTCGCCGAGAACGACGAGACCGAGTACATCGCCTACGTCTCGGAGCAGAACCTGCTGCCCGATGGCTCGGGCAAGCCTTTGCGCCATCCGCAGGTGCCCGAACTCTTCGTCAAGGAGGAAGGCCGCTATCTCGCGACGTTCCTGCTGTCCCACTGATCGCGGAGGCATCTGCCCGGTCGCGTCCGCGGCCATGCCACACCTGAAAGCGAAACGGCTCCTGGCGCAAGGCCGGGAGCCGTTGTCACGTCGGCATTCGCGACGGGCGCTTACTTCTTCTGCGCCGGAGCCGCCGCGGCCCCACCGCCTTCCGCCTGCTTCTTCTTGTATTCCTCGATGGCCGCCTGCTGGCGCAGCGCGATCTGCTGCATCAGGCCTTTGCGGGCCTCGCTGTACTTGACATTGTCGATCGGCGCACCCGAAAGCGCGGCCTTGAAGCCGTTGAGCGGCACCGGGAACGCGATCACCTGGCCGTTGGCGTTGATGGCGAAGACCATCATGCCGGCGCCGGCCTGGACCTTGTCCATGATGCCCTTGTCGAGATCGAGTTCTGCCGTGCAGCCCGCAGGATGGCAGAGCGAGAAGTTGAGCTTGATCGCCTCCAGCTTGCTGTCGTCGACCTTCTCGTTCTTCTGCGCCATGTCCCACATGGCCTTCTCGTAGATCTTGGCGCGCAGCCCCGGCTGAATGGCCATGCCCAGCGGAACCATGACCATCAGGTGCTGCTTATCCTGGCCCTCGACCTGTCGAATGGCAGCGGAGACGAGCACCATGCCGGTGTTCCCGTCGAGACGCTCGTGATGGGTGAGGCAGATGCTCTTCTCGGTGCGCTCCTCCTTCCCATCCTTGCCCTTGGCGATCACGGGTGCCTTTTCACAGAGCTTCACCCACGCGCTCTGGCTCTGGGCGGCCTCGGCAGCCTTGGGCGCCGGCTTTGCGGCCTCGCCCTTCTTCTGCTGTGCAAGGGCGCTGCCTGCCGTGAGCGCCAAGGCGAGACCCAGACCGGCCGCACCGAGAGCCCGCACGCCCTTCCCCATCGTCGAAGCTGTCATATCGATCAATTCCCCTTGCGCGCTGTGTGTCGGCCAGCCCCCGCCGGCCCCGATGTTTTCGTTCGAATGCTTGCCGCGCACGACGGTGCGCCTTGCTGCGACCGATCACGTCTATCGGGTGCTGGCCAACCACCACGCAGCCAACGTGCAGCGATCGCGAGTAAAGGCTGGATTGCGGCAATCCCGTGACCTCTTGGGCATCCTGCGGCAACAAAGCGGGTATTTCCGGAGAAATGCGTGGCAGGAGAGGCACGGACCACATCGCGGGGCATACTGCTGCCATGTGAGTTGCGATAGGATGGGACATGCAAAGGCACCAATCGCAAATCCGTTGCTTCACTGTCGCCGCGCTGAGCCTCGCGGCGCTGCTCTGCGTCCTGATCGCGCCCGATGCTGAGGCCACTGAAACGCCCCGCCGCGGGATTGCCATGCACGGCGCGCCGGCCTTGGCCGACGATTTCACGCATTTTCCCTACGTCCGCCCCGATGCCCCGAAAGGCGGCAACGTGAGGCTCGGCGAACTCGGCACTTACGACAGTCTCAATCCCTACATCCTGAAGGGTGTCGCTGCCGTAGGCGTGCGCGAGTTCGTCTACGAGAGCCTTCTGGCCCGCTCGGCCGACGAGCCGTTCAGCCTCTATGGCCATCTGGCTCGCACCGTCACTCTCCCCGACGACCGCCGCTCCGTGACCTTCCACCTCGATCCGGACGCGCGCTTCTCGGATGGCCAGCCGGTGACCGACGCCGATGTCGTTTTCTCCTGGGAGTTGCTGCGCGAGAAGGGCCAGCCGTTCCACCGCTCCCACTATGGCGCTGTCGCGCGGGTCGAGGTGCCGGAGCCGGGCGTCGTCCGCTTCGTCTTTCACACCAACGAGAACCGCGAGTCGCCCCTGCTCCTGGGCCTGATGCCGATCTTGCCGAAGCATCGGACCGATCCCGCCACCTTCGATCGCACGACGCTCGTGCCGCCCGTGGGCTCGGGACCGTACCGGGTCGCCGAAGTCGACACCGGACGCTCCCTCGTGTTCACGCGTGATCCCAACTGGTGGGCGCGCGACAAGCCGACCGGGCGCGGGCGCTACAACTTCGATCGCCTGAGCTACGAGTATTTTCGCGATCAGACGACGTTGTTTGAGGCCTTCAAGTCCGGCGACGTGGATCTGCGCCTCGAGGACGACGCCGGGCGCTGGGCCGACGGCTACGACTTCCCGGCGATGGCGGATGGCCGCATGCAGCGCGCCGAATTGCCGACGGGGTGGCC
>JBGSJD010000474.1:0-3482 GCA_041742195.1 Hyphomicrobiaceae bacterium | reverse complement strand
CGACGCGCGTCGCATCCGGACGCCAGAACGGGCTCGCCGCCGCGGCCGCCGCCGCCCAGAACAATGCGAGGCCCGAGGGCATCAAGAGTACCGCGAAGGGCATCAACGCGGCAAAGCGCTCGGCTTCGACGAGGAAGGCCTCGCCGATCCAGAACAGCCCGGCGAGAAAGTACCCGAACGCGAACCACCAGGCCGCCGCCGCCGCGGCGATCGCAGGACGTCTCGGCGCGACGTCGCGTGCGACGTCGATCAGCCGTATGAGAAGAGGAACGGTGAGAAAGAGCACCGGCCACAGGAAGAACGGCGCCATGGCGAGCACGGAAAGCGCGCCGGACACGAGGGCGACCATCCGGCGCCCCCAAGGTCCCAGTCGGGAGACGTCGCCCGTCAGTGCAGATGCCGGCATCCGTGGCTTGCCCCCTCGCTCAGCGATCGGCTCGACAACGGGGGCTTGTCCACTGGAGCGGCGACGACGTCAACGTGGCGTCGTCGACACTCAACGTGTCCGGGTTCGGGCGCGAGGGCGACGTCCTGTGACCGGGGCCGGGCTCGACTTGCGCTTCGGCTTTGCCGCCGGCTCGGGTGGCGTCATCGCACGATCGACGATCGCCTGCACGTAGGCCGGCAACGCGAAGGCTGCTCCGTGGGCTGCCGGTGTCCAGTATCGCGTCGCGATGCCGCGCTTGGTCTGACGGCGGGCGAGCTTTTTCTCGGAGATCACGAGCGCGTCCGGGTCGTCGGACGCCCAATTGAGGGCGAAGGGGCCGCCGAAATAGCAGGGCTGCGTGCACAGGTACGGTGCTGCACGCTCGAACAGCGCGGTCAGCGCCCGCGTGGTGGCCGCCAGATGATCCGGGAGCAGGAACGGAAGGCCGTTCTGGGTGACGAAGATGCCGCCCTCGCGCAAGGCGCGCTTGCAGTCGGCGAAGAACTGCGGCGTGTGCAGCACGGCCGACGGGCCGATGGGCTCGGACGAATCGACGATGATCGCGTCGAAGGCTTCGGTCGTTTCGGCGACGTACTTCAGGCCGTCGGCGATGACGAGGTCGCAACGCGGATCGTCGAAACACCCGCTCGCGATCTCGGGAAAGTGCTCGAGCGACAGGTCGACGACGGAGCGGTCGATCTCCACCAGCGTCGCCTTTTCGACCGATGGGTGCTTCAACACCTCGCGCATCACGCCGCCGTCGCCGCCGCCGACGACCAGAACGCGCCGCGGCGCCTTGAGCGCCATCAGCGGCACGTGGGCCATCATCTCGTGGTAGACGAACTCGTCGGAGGTGGTGAGCTGGCAGACCCCGTCCAGCATCAGGACGCGCCCCCAGGTCTCGTTGTCGAAGATCACCAGATGCTGGTGCTCCGTCTTCACCTCGTGATGCACCTTCGAGGCTTCCAGGCGAACGCGCCAATGGGGGTGGAACGTCTCCTCGATCCAGCGCGTCATGCCCGGTACTCCTCAACCCTGTCCCTGCAACCAAGACTGCACGCCGGCTGGCGTCAAGCGGCCGTACGCAGCATGCAAAAAAACAGCGCGCCCAGCTTTTCAGCCGGACGCGCGTATCTCGTGTGACATCGGGTGTCAGGCCGCTTTTACGCGGCGCTCCTTGTCGCGCTTGGGCAGTCGAGCCGCCGCCTTCTTGCGGGCGGCCGCCTGCCACTTGAGCTGCTCGAGCTCTTCGCCACGAAGGTGCTCCTTCACGACGACGTCCTTGGCCTCGAACGCCTCCTTGAGTACGCCGATCGCGAGATGAGGCTTCGCGTCGCCGCACATGAAGACGTCGAGAGCAGCATAGTCGGCCTCAGGCCAGCTATGGATCGAGATATGGCTCTCCGACAGCACCGCCACCCCCGACACGCCACCATTGGGCGTGAAGTGATGGAGATGGATGTGCAGAAGAGTTGCTCCCGCTGCCTCAACACAACGCTTCAGCGTCCGCTCAACATGCTTGAGGTCATCAAGCTTGCGGGCGCCGAACAGATCGATGATGAGGTGCGTTCCCGCAAACCTCACGCCATCGCGCTCATTGAAGAAGTCCTTGCGGTCTTCCTCGTTCTTCTGCGCGATGTGCGCGGTCTTGTCAGTAAGGTCTTCCTTTTGGGCGGTGCTTGAACGAGTCAAGTCCATCCCCAATTGGAAGAGGGTGTCATTAAAGGCCATATGACCCTCCCCAACCAGTAGACAGATTGTGACCCGCCCGCTCCTTACCTTTGGGGTTTGGGGATGTTCCTTGACCTTGAGGGCAGGTGGTCGAACGGCGATCGCGGATATGAGGCCAATCGCCCCCCCACGCAAGTGATATTTGGGCCGGGGGGGCAAAAAAAATATGTGAAGGCGTAAGTGGTTGTTAGCACTCGGCTCACTGCGGGCTCCGCGACGCAGACATTGGCGCGGCATGCGGCCCTCGCAGGGCTTTTGTCGGGGCTAGCGGCCCAGAATTCCCCGCAGCAGGTCCTTCGCCTTGCCGATCGTCTCGTCCGCCTTCTGTCCCTTGCCGAGGACGCTGCGCAAAGCGTCGTCCACCTTGCCCTCGCGAAGGTGGCGCATCGCCTCCTGCGCCTGGGGCGAGTTCATGGCGCCTGCGAGGTCGGGAATCGCCTTCGGATCGTCCCAGGGGCCTGCAACCCGGACCGGGATCTCGATGCCGCCCGAGGGCAGGCGCGGCTTGAACAGCAGATCCATGTTGCGGTCGACCAGGTTGATCGTGCCGGTGCCGCTCGACACGACAGTGGCGCTATCAAGCTTGAGGTCGGTCGTGCGCGCCACGCCCTGCGCGATCACAAAGCTGCCCGAGAACTCCCGAAACGGCGTGCGGGCATCGGGCTGGCGGCGCGAAGGGGGCATGCGGCCGCGGCCAATGTCCTTCAAGATGGCGTCGGCATCCCAGCCGACGAGTGCGCCATCGGTGATCCTGATCTCCGTCTTGCCCAAGAGCGTCGAGACGAGTTCGCGCTCGCTCGTTCCCTCGCCGCGGAGGGTGGCCACGATGCGGGCCTTGCCGTCGATGGGGTTCAGCCCCGCTGCTTCGAGGAGCCGGCGCATGTCGACGCCGTCCCCCCAGATATTGGCGCCGATCACCAGAGCTTGGCGACGGGCGTCGATGTTGGCGATGCCGCGCATCTTGCCGCCAGCGATGCCCGCGTCGGTTACGTTGGTCCGGAGAACGCCGTCTTTCAGGTCGAGCGCGGCAGTGAGCGTGGCGCCCGAGAGCTTGCCTGCCACCAGGTTGTCGATCTGGACCCGGACGTCGGCGTCGAACGTCTGCAGCACGCGGGCATCGATGGCTTCGATGTCCCACTGATTGCCGGCCCGTTGCCGGAAGCCTTTGACGCGCGGGCCGGGCGTGGGGGCGGGAGTGGCCTGGGGTGCCGCCTCAGAGCCAAGAAGGTCATCGATGGAGCGCGGTGAAAAGCGCCCGGGCGTGTCGTCGGCGGAGGGTGGCGCGGGGGCGCCGAGCCCCTGTAACTCGTCGAGGTTCAGCGCC
>JBGSJD010000473.1:0-2106 GCA_041742195.1 Hyphomicrobiaceae bacterium | reverse complement strand
GGTACGCGTCTCGCCGCGACGAAGGCTCGCGGCGCCGAGCAGTCCTGCGTGGGCGCGGGCCCGCTCATTGCCGAACGCGACGGACCGCTCGACGACCACCTGCCGTTGCCGGTCGAGTGTCACGATGTGATAGGAGTCCTCGAGCACCACCATCTCCACCCGGCCTCCGAGATGCCGCTGCAGATGGAAAGCGTTGTCGATGTCGGCGAGGTCGTCCTCGCGCGGGTGCAGGATGAGGGCTGGCGTCTTGATCTCGGAAAGTCACGGCCGGACCTGATCGCAGAGCGCGTTGAACTCCGAGAGCGATCGCACTGGCCAGCAGAAGAGACCGGCTTCCGAACTGTCCTTGCCCTGCATGCTCTGGACGACGATGCCGCGAATGCGCTCGTCCTTGAGGCCGTAGGGTTCGCGCTCTGAGAGCGTCATGCTGACCTTCAGCCGTGACGGCCGGATAAATCGCAGGATCTGGCTGTACCAGGGCATCGCCCAGCCGTTGAACCGCAGCGTCGGTGCGTAGAAGGCGAGCCCATGCACCTCGTCAGGCCGGTTGAGCGCCAGGTTGGCGGCCAGAATGCCGCCCATCGAGAGCCCGCCAGCGATGATCACGTCGCAGTGTTTGCGCAACTCGTCGTGCGCCGCCTCGACGCTCGCGTACCAGTCGCGCCACGTCGACGCGATGAGCCGCTCGGCGGTCGAGCAGTGCCCGGCCAGCTGACAGCAGGAAACGGTGAATCCCGCGGCGGCGAGGCCGTTCGCGACGTACCGCATCTCGACCGGCGTCCCGCCCATGCCGTGGACCAGCAGGAACCCGACGCGCGAGCCCAGGTGAAACGTGCTCCGATCGCGTGTCTCGTCAGAGATACTCATGCGTGATCTATCTCGCTGTGGCCGTGTCTGGATGTCCGGGGCTCGTGGCGGCCCTGCGGACGTGAAACCGGCTCGGATGTTCAAACGGTGCGGGCAACGAACGGTTCGGTCGGCTTCCGAAGAACCGGGACTGCCGCCCGGCTTCGGAAGAGAGGTGTGCGACGTCCCGAGCGGTGCCCGGCAACGAACGCGGTGGTCCAGAACATGGCTGCCCGGCTCATATGAGTGTCGTCCCCGAGACGCTTTCCTTTAACCGTAGGCAAGGGCCGTGCCAATGCCCCTCACTGCCGCGCGAAATCCGGTACGCTGACTTCGTGACAGCGCGGAACGGCCTTACCTGCATATGGTTAACGACCGGTCCGACCCGATAACCATCGGACGCCGTGGTCAGGGCCCTCGAACAGGGCCACCCCCACGTAGCAGGTAAGCGCTGTACCCAGTGCCGCGAGGTACGGAAACGACAGGTCGGCTGCGAACTTGCCAAGCGGCCATGCGAGCGCGCCGGCGATCAGGGCCGCCAGTGCCGCTCGTGGCCCGCCGAAGCGCGTGAAGAGGCCGAACAGCGCCACCACGATCGCCCCGGAGCTGCCGAACGCAGACGCCATTTCGACGAGTTCCTTGATCGTCTCCACCGACCCCGCGAGCACCCAGGCGACAACGCTGAGCCCGAGCACCGACAGCCGCACGGTGTTGAGCCGGGCGCGATCCGAGAGGCCGGGCTTCAGCCGCAGGATGACGTTGTGCGAGAGCTGCGCCGCAGGCGCGTGCAACGCCGCGTGCACGACCGACAGGATGGCCGACACCAGCGCCCCGACGAACAGCGCATACCCGAGCGGCGAGAGATACGCCTCCGCGAGCTTCGGCACGATCTGCTCCGGCTCGGCCAGATCCTTGATCAGGAGCGGCCCCGTCAGCCCGAGAAAAATGGGAAAAACCCCGATCGCGATATAGATGAGCCCCCCCGCGATGGTCCCGAACACGGCGACCTTGGCCGATTTTGCGCCGAGAAAGCGCGAGACGAGTTCGATCGCGACGAGGCTGCCGCAGAAGATGATGGCGAGCCGCTCGATGAGCGGCAGGTAGCCATCCCTGGCGACGGCGCTGACCGCAAGCCGTTCGGGCGCGAGTTGGCCGATCGCGGCTCCCGTCCCGCCGAGTACGCCCGCGACCGCGACCGCGAGGACGACGAGGCCCACGATGACGGCGATGCCCTGGACGACGTCGGTCACGGCATCGGCG
>JBGSJD010000472.1:0-3158 GCA_041742195.1 Hyphomicrobiaceae bacterium | reverse complement strand
CAGTGGCTCCTCCAGCCGGGCGACGACGCTCTCGAGCCGCGCGAGGGCCTTGGCGTAGGCCTCGGCGGCGGTCTCGCCCGGCGCGGGGAAGACGGGCGAGGCCACGGTCATCTCGTCCTTCACGGCGTCGAAGATGACCATGATCGTCGGGCGCACGAGAATGGCGTCCGGCACGCCGAGACGATCGGGCGGCATGGCGGGCAGGTGTTCGACGAGGCGGACGGTGTCGTAGCCCATGTAGCCGAAGACCCCGGCCACCATGGGCGGCAGCTCCTCGGGGAGCGTAATGCGCGAGCGGGCAAGGAGGCTCCGGAGCGACGTCAGCGTCGGCTCGGGCTCGGGCGTGAAGGCATCCGGCGTCGCGGCCGGGGTGGTGTTGACCTCGGCGCGGTCGCCGAACGCGCGCCAGATGAGATCGGGTTCGAGACCGATGATGGAGTAGCGGCCGCGCACGGCGCCGCCCTCGACGGATTCGAGGAGGAAGCTCATCGGGCGGTCATGAGCCAGCTTGAGCATGGCCGAGACCGGCGTCTCGAGGTCGGCCACGAGACGAGCCCAGACCACACTCGGCGCATCGGCCCCGTAGCTCTCTGCGAATGCCGCGAAATCCGGCGATATTTCAAGCCCTTCGGCGGTGCCGGCCGGTGCGGTCACTGGGGTGCTTGTCACCGGACGGTCCTTTCGATCGCTCGGCTCATTCGTCAGGGTCTCTTTGGTCACGGGGTCTGGTCCAGACCGACGGCGCGCCGGTAGACGGCGTCGTCGATCCGCACGCCCTGCTCGTCCCGGAGCGCTGCGACGAAGCTCTGGATCACGTCGCGCTGAAGGTCCTGCACGAG
Source organism: Hyphomicrobiaceae bacterium (assembly GCA_041742195.1). GTDB lineage: Bacteria > Pseudomonadota > Alphaproteobacteria > Rhizobiales > Hyphomicrobiaceae. The sequence goes on along the minus strand of JBGSJD010000472.1, from coordinate 2,319 downwards.
CTGGGCGCGCAGCGCATCCGACTGCTCCTTTGTCGGGGCAGGTGCATCCGCGATCTCGGTCACAACCATGACGATGCGGGTCTTGTCGTCGGCGCTCATGGCGCTGCCGGCGCCGCCCTTCGGCAACGTGAAGGCAAGGCGCGCGCCACCCTGGGCGACCCCTTCGGGCGGTGCGGTCCGCTTGAACGGCTTGGAGACCTCGATCGTGCCGCCGGTCTCCGTGGCGATCTTGTCGAGGGTTTCGCCGGCCTTGATGCGGTCGACGAGCTTCTGGCTCTCGCGGGTCAGGGCCTGGCGCGCCTCGCGCTCACGCCACTTCTGTTCCACCTCGGCTTTTACCTCGTCGAACGGGCGGGTCGCGGCGGGGAACGCCTCGACCACCTCGACCCAGGCCTCGTTGCCGTCCTCGAGGGACAAGACCTCGCGCGGCAGGTCCTTCTCGCCCTCGAACGCTGTCGCACGGATGCGGTCGGCGGCCGGATGGGGGATGGCGGGCTTGCCATCAGGTGCCAGACCGCGGGCGTCGACGCTCGGCACCTCGATCAGGCGCAGGCCGAGGTCGGCGGCGATCTTCTTGTATTTCTCGGTCTCGGCCGTCGCGCCCCGACGATCCTCGATGTCCTCGTGCAGCTTGGTGATCTTGTCGCGCAGCCGCGTCTCCTCGAGGTTGCGACGAACGTCGGGCGCGACCTCCTCGAAGGTGCGCGTCCGGGCGGGCTGGATCTCGGTGACGCGGATCACGAGGTAGCCGCCGCGCACCTGGATCGGCGCGGAGATCGTGTTCGGCTCGAGCTCGAATGCCACCTTGGCGAAGTTCGGATCGGAGATCTCGCGGCGCGCGATCAGGCCCTGGTCGACGCGACCCTGGGCGCCGTTGGCTTCGAGGGCGGCGATCAGAAAGCTCTTGCCGCCAGCGATGGCCTTCGCCTCGCCCTCGGCTTCTTCCTTGGTGCGATAGGAGATCTGCTGGATGCGTCGGCGCTCGGGCACGTCCCAGGCGGGCCGGGACTGCTCCCAGCTGGCGCGCACGTCGGCGTCGGTGACCCCAAGCTTCGTCTTCAGGGTTTCGGGCTCGAGCAGCATGATGGCGAGCTTGCGTCGCTCGGGGATCGTGAAGGCGGTCTTCTGCTCCTCATAGAAGGCCTTCAGCGCGGCCTCGTCAGGAGCTGCGACCGGCGGCAGCTTCGTGGGGTCGAGGCGGACGAACGAGATGGTGCGAGTTTCCTCGCGATACTTGTGGAGGGCGCCCAGCATGGCATCGGGCGCCGTCACAGGTTCGACCATCGCCTCGGTGATCTGCTCGCGAAGCTCGTCGCGGCGGCGTTCGGCGAAATAGCGCTGCTCGGTGTAGCCGGCCTGGCGGATACGCTCGTCAAACGTGCGACGATCGAAGACCTGGTTGGGGCCGAAGAAAACCGGGTCGGAGCGGATCAGCTCGGCGATAACCTGATCGGACAGGCGGAGGCCGAGCTGCTCGCCGTAATTGGCGATCGCGGCGGCGCTGACCAGTTCGCCGAGCACGGCCTGGTCGATGCCGAAGGCGCGCGACTGCTCGGCCGTGAGGGGTTGGCCGAACTGCTGCGAGATGACCTGGCGGCGCTGTTGGAGCACCTGCGTGAACTGTGTCGCGGGGATCTTGGTCTTGCCGACCTCGGCGATGGGACCTTGCCCACGCGACGTGATCATGTCGCCGATGCCCCACACGGCGAAACTCAGGATGAGGACGGAAAAGAGCGCGAAGACCATGACCTTCACGACGCCGCGCCTCAGGGATTCAAACATTCGGTGTTCCGTTCGTTCGCAGCAGAGCCAGGATCTCGACAGCAGGGCAGGATGCGTTCGCGCCGCGCCGTGCCACCGATCGCGGAATCGCAATCAGGCCGACGGCTCCGCGTGACCCGCAGCCGGGCGCCCTTGTGCCTTAGACCGTGCCGGGTGGCACCGGTCAATCACGACACATATCGCCGCAGCCGGGAGCGCCGGCAAGCCCCGGGTTGAAAGGCCGACCCGTCCATCATAGGAATCCGCCTCGTCTGTCGCAAGGCGAAGCGCGCCGATCACGGCCGCGGCTTTCAGGCTTTCCAGCCCGCGTCCTCCGGCGCCGGCACCCCGCAGGAGTTCTCCCATGGCGCCTCAGAGCGAAACGGTCCGCCCCCTGGTCGCCGGCAACTGGAAGATGAACGGCAGCCGGGCGTCGCTGGCCGAGATCGACATCCTGACCGGCGCCATCGCGAAAGGCGGCCATGGCGGCGTGGATGTCATGATCTGCCCGCCGGCGACGCTGGTCGCCGCACTCGCGGAGCGGGCCAAAGGCAGCGC
>JBGSJD010000471.1:0-2398 GCA_041742195.1 Hyphomicrobiaceae bacterium | reverse complement strand
AAGTCGCTCGGCCTCGACCGCTCGCTGCCCGAGCAGTTTATCGTCTATCTCGGCCAGCTCGCGCGCGGCGATCTCGGCCAGTCGATCTCGACAGGGCAACCCGTGCTGAGCGAACTGGTCGCGCGGCTGCCGGCCTCCCTCGAGCTGACGCTCACTGCTTTGCTGCTGTCGATTGCCATCGCGCTGCCGCTCGGCATCCTCGCGGCCACCCGGCCCGATACATGGATCGATCACCTCTGTCGGCTCGTGACGACGGCCGGCGTCAGCCTACCGACCTTCTTCACCGGCCTCGCGCTGGTCTACGTATTCTACTACCTGCTCGGCATCGCACCGGCGCCGATGGGCCGGCTCGACATCGTCATCATTCCACCGTCGACAGTAACCGGGTTCTACACTCTCGACGCGCTTATCGCCGCCGACTTCGCCACCTTCCGCGCTGCACTCTCGCAGCTGGTATTGCCAGCGACGACGCTCGCACTATTCACGCTGGCGCCGATCGCGCGCATGACGCGTGGCGCGATGCTTCAGGTGCTCGGTTCCGATTTCGTCAGGACCGCGCGCGCTGCCGGCCTCTCCGGCTCCACGGTGCTGGTCACTTACGCGCTGCGCAACGCGCTGCTACCGGTCATCACCACGCTCGGCATGGTGTTCTCGTTCACGCTCGGTGCCAACGTGCTGGTCGAAAAGGTGTTCGCCTGGCCCGGCATCGGCTCCTACGCCATCGAGGCGCTGGTCGTCTCCGACTACGCCGCCGTGCAAGGCTTCGTACTGGCGATGGCGTTGCTGTTCGTGACGCTCAATCTGGTGATCGACATCGTCTATACGCTCGTCGATCCGCGCGTCGGCGTGGAGGACTGATCGGTCATGCAAAAGAACGCCGCATCCGATGCCGCAGCCGCACAGCGTGCCTCTGCGCCACTGCGTTCGACGTGGCTGCGCCACATGCACCACGTCATCACTTCGAACCCGGTGACACTGATCGCGTTCGTCCTGCTCGGCATCATCCTGTTCGCCGCGATCCTCGGGCCCTCGCTCGTGCCCTACGACCCGCTCGCGACGAGCAGCCGGATGCAGCTGAAACCACCCTCCTGGCAGCACTGGTTCGGCACCGACCAACTCGGCCGTGACGTATTCTCGCGCGTAGTCGTCGCCGCACGCCTCGACCTGATGATCTCGGTCGCAGCGGTCGCGCTGTCGTTCGTTTTCGGCTCCACGCTCGGGGCGCTCGCCGGATACTTCGGCGGCTGGACCGATCGCGTGGTCGGCCGCCTCTGTGACACCATCATGGCCTTCCCGCTGTTCGTGCTCGCCATGGGCATCGTCGCGGCGCTCGGCAACACTATCGAGAACATCGTCTATGCGACCGCCATCATCAACCTGCCGTTCTATGCGCGCATGGCACGTGCCGAAGCGAGCATCCGGCGCAACGCCGGCTTCGTGCAGGCCGCGCGCCTGTCCGGCAATTCGGACCTGCGCACGCTCGCGGTGCACGTGTTCCCAAACGCGCTGCCGCCGATGATGGTGCAGGCGTCCCTCAACATGGGCTGGGCCATCCTCAATGCGGCCGGCCTCTCGTTCATCGGTCTCGGCGTGCGCCCACCGACGCCGGAATGGGGCATCATGGTCGCCGAGGGCGCAAACTACATCATCTCGGGCGAGTGGTGGCTCGCCCTGTTCCCGGGCCTCGCGCTGATGCTCGCAGTGTTCACCTTCAACCTGCTCGGCGACGGTCTTCGCGATATCGTCGATCCGCAACGGCGCACGTGAGGCAGTCATGACCACGGCACCGCTGCTCGATGTAGAAGGCCTCACCGTCTCGTTCGTCACGCGCAACGGCACCGTGACGGCTGTCAGTGATGTGTCGATCTCGGTTGCCAAAGGCGAGACCGTCGGGATCGTCGGTGAATCGGGCTCGGGCAAATCGGTCACGTCGTACGCCGTGTTGCGCATCCTCGACCGCGCGGGTCGCATCGCATCGGGCTCGATCACGTTCTCCGGCATAGCGCTCGCCGAAGCAGGCGAAGGCACACTGCAGGACATCCGGGGTCGCGAGATCTCGATGATCTTCCAGAACCCGCGGGCGGCGCTAAATCCGATCCGACGGGTCGGCCAGCAGATCGAGGACGTGCTGATCCAGCATGCGCAGGCGACGCGAGCGACCGCGCGCGGTAAGGCTATCGAACTGTTGCAGCTGGTGCGCATTGCCGATCCTCAGGCCCGATACAGCGCGTATCCGTTCGAACTCTCCGGCGGCATGTGCCAGCGCATCGTGATCGCCATCGCGCTCGCCTGCGAGCCGCGCCTGCTCATCGCCGACGAGCCGACGACCGGTCTCGACGTGACGACGCAGAAGGCGGTGATGGATCTCGTGCGCGAGCTGACGCGGGCGCGTGGCATG
>JBGSJD010000470.1:0-5035 GCA_041742195.1 Hyphomicrobiaceae bacterium | reverse complement strand
AGCATCTCGCGCACTTCGGGGGGAAGCTGCTCGAGGGCCTTCGGATCGAGCCGCGCCAGCTCCGCCTGCATCCGCTCGAGTTCGGCGGCACTCGGCGCGGCGCCACCCGGCCCGAGGCCGAAGGCACCGGCCATGCGCTGCATCATGCCCTTGTTGTTGCCCATCATCTTCATCATGTCCGCCATCTGGCGGTGCATCTTGATGAGCCGGTTGATGTCCTCGACCTTGGTGCCCGAGCCCGCCGCGATGCGCCGCTTGCGCTTGGCGTCGAGCTGCTTTGGGTTCCGGCGCTCGAAGGGGGTCATCGACGAGATGATGGCGCCTTGCCGCTTGAGCACGCGATCGTCGAGGTTCGCCGACTTCATCTGCTCCTTGATCTTGCCCATGCCGGGCAGCATGCCCATCACGCCGCCCATGCCGCCCATGCGCTGCATCTGCTTGAGCTGCTCGGCGAGATCCTCGAGATCGAATGCGCCCTTGCGCATCTTGCGCGCGATCTCTTGCGCCTTCTCGACGTCGAGGTTTTCGGCTGCCTTCTCGACGAGGCTGACCACGTCGCCCATGCCGAGGATGCGGCTGGCGATGCGGCTCGGGTGGAAGTCTTCGAGCGCGTCCCAGCGTTCGCCGACGCCCATCAGCTTGATCGGCTTGCCCGTCACCGCCCGCATGGACAGCGCGGCGCCGCCACGGCCATCACCGTCGACGCGGGTGAGCACGATGCCCGTCACGCCGACAGTGGCCTCGAACGCCTTCGCGGTGTTGACGGCGTCCTGACCCATTAGCGCGTCGACGACCAGCAGCACCTCGTGCGGCTTCACCTGGGCCTTGACCTCGGCGGCCTCGGCCATCAGCTCGGCATCGACGGTCGTCCGGCCGGCCGTATCGAACAGGATCACGTCGTAGCCGCCGAGACGGGCCGCCTCCTCGGCGCGCCGCGCGATCTGGATCGGCGTCTGGCCGGCGACGATCGGCAGCGTATCGACCTCGACCTGCGTGCCGAGGACGCGAAGCTGCTCCTGCGCGGCCGGCCGCCGCGTGTCGAGCGACGCCATCAGCACCTTGCGTTTATCGCGCGACTTCAGGCGGTAGGCGATCTTGGCCGTCGTTGTCGTCTTGCCCGACCCCTGCAGGCCGACCATCAGGATACCGACGGGCGGCGCGGCCATGAGATCGATCGGCTGCGCGTCGGCACCGAGCATGGCGACCAATTCGTCGTTGACGATCTTGACGACCATCTGGCCGGGCTTGATCGACCGCAGCACGGACTGTCCGACAGCCTTGGCCTTCACCTTGTCGGTGAACGACCGCACCACGTCGAGAGCGACGTCGGCTTCGAGCAGCGCGCGGCGGACTTCACGCATCGCGTCGGCGACATCGCTTTCGGACAGCGCGCCGCGACCGGTCAGCTTGTCGAACACGCCCGACAGGCGGGAGGACAGCGATTGGAACAGCTCGGCCATGCTCTCAGGTGCTCCCGCAGGTGTGTGCCGGGCGCGCAGGATGGGCGAAACGCCGCCGCGCGCGCATCATCTCAGGCCCCATCCACCTTCATGCTTTCGAAGTCGATCATGACGTGCTGGCGGTAGGCCGGCCGCGCCATCAGCCGCGCATACCAGGCGTCGACACCGTTCAATGTGGGGCGCGAGATCTCGAGATTGTAGTAGCGGAACATCAACGTGCCGACGGCGACATCGGCGATCGTCGGTTGATCGCCGAGGATGTAGTCGCGGCCCGAGAGCTGCCGGTTGAGGATTTCGAGCCGCTGCCCGACGCGCTTGGCCGCCGCTTCGACGGCACCAGTATCCCGCGACTGCGCCGGCGTGCGGATCAGCTGCAGGAAGCAGGTGGAGATGATGTCGCCGTAGAGGGTGGACAGCGACCAGTCCATCCAGGCATCGGCCTTGGCGAACGTCTGCTCGTCGGCCGGCGACAGCCCGCCGCGCCCGTAGCGCTGCGCGAGATGGCGCACGATGGCGTTGCTCTCCCACAGGACGAAGCCGTTGTCGTCGATCGTCGGTACCAGTCGGTTCGGGTTGAGCATGCCGTATTCGGGCGTGTCGAGCTTGCCGAACGGGCCGCCGACGTCGTAGCGCTCGTGCGCGAGGCCGAGCTCGCCCACGGCGAACATGACCTTCTGGACGTTGATCGATGTGGAGCGGCCCCAGACTTTCAGCATGCTCTGCCCTCGACTGCTATCGGCCTCACGCCAACCTAGTCCGGGATCGCCGAAACTCCCGAACCCCGATCGCCAAAAGCATATGGCGTCCGCGAGCGATCCATCGCCGGCGGACGTTGACCACCACTGCGAAGGATATCCCCCACGAACGGCGGCTGCTCTGGTCTGACGATCCAGATTTCGCCGGCACCATGCGCGAGGTGCCGGCCCGTGTCAATGCGCCGAACCGCCCACGGCGCCCGGGAGTCGGAGATTGGCCAACCCGGACTGAACGCCGCTCAGGCCACCGTATCGACGAATTTCACGAACACGTCGAGCGGCTCGCGCTCGGTGCGGAACGTGTTCACCTTGGCGTCTGGATCGGGGTATCCGATCGCCAGGCCGCACACGACCTGCTCCACCTCTGGGATCGAGAGCCGTTTCCGCAGCAACTCGTGGTAGTTGGCGAGCGCCGCCTGCGGGCACGTCTCGAGGCCGAACTGCCGCGCCGCGATCATGACGGACTGGATGAACATGCCCGTATCGAGCCACGAGCCGACTTCCATGTCCTTGTCGATCGTGAAGAAGATCCCGGTCGGCGCGCCGAAGAACTCGTAGTTCTGCCGCCGTTGCAGACGCATCCCCTCCTTGTCGTCCCGCGTGATGCCGAGTGTGCCGTAGAGGCCCCAGCCGCAGGCCCGACGCCGCGTGATGTAGGGATCGCGCCATTTGACGGGATAGTAGTTGTACGGCCGCTCGGGCTCGGGAGCCGTGTCGTAGGCGGCGCACATCTCGGCCGCGAGCTGGTCCCGCACGGCGCCGTCGACGACGTACACCTTCCACGGCTGGATGTTGGTGCCGGAGGGCGCCCGGCCGGCGGTGATCAGGATGCGGTCGATGAGATCGCGCGATACCGGCGTCTTGAGATAGGCCCGGATCGACTGCCGGCCTCGGATGGCGTCCTCGACCGTCAATCCGACGCGCTCTCCAGGTATCGATGGGGTCGCGCTGCTCTGGCCGTCGCGCTGCATGGAAATCCTCGTTCGACTGGGTGAGTTCAGTGGTGGGGAGAAGCATTCGCCGACTAGATTGTCCCGGAAAGCTGGCGTTGCCCAGCCTGCAGACGGAATGCCGCGTCGAATGGCCGGCTTGATCGGACACGGGCGATCTTCCCATGTATCGGCCATGATCGATCCTAAAGCATCTCCGGAACATCCGGCGGGGCTGCCCGCCGCGCCACCGTCACCCCTGGTCGCGGGCCTTGGCTGCCGCTGCCCACGCTGCGGCAAGGGCCGTCTGTTCCCGAGTTTAGTGGCGCTGGTTCCCGTCGACCGTTGCGAGAGCTGCAATCTCAGCTTCGCCTTCGCCGAGAAGGGCGACGGGCCGGCGGTCTTCGCGATCTTCATCCTGGGGTTCCTGGTGCTCGGCGGCGCCTTGATCGCCGAGTTCAAGTTCGGCATGCCGCTTTGGGGGCACGTCGTGCTCTGGGGCGTCCTGACCCCGCTGCTGGCGCTCGGCCTGCTGCGGACGCTCAAGGCCACGCTGATCGCCATGCAATACCGCTATAAGGCGAAGGAGGCCGTCGCCACCGATGTCGCGCGGAGCGGCGAGTGACGGCGTCGGTCTCTCGGCAGGGCCTGCTGTGGCCGACGCTTTTCGCGATCGTCGGCGTGCTCGCCATGGTGTCGCTCGGCACCTGGCAGATGCAGCGCCTGGCGTGGAAGAACGGCCTGATCGCCCAAATCGAGGCCCGCACCCGGGACGAGCCGATCGCTTTGGCGGAGGCGCTGCGGCGTGCCGCCGCCGGTGAGGACGTCGAATACCTCAGGATTCGCGCCACAGGCCGCATGATGCCCGGTCGCGAGCGCTACTACTACGCGCCATCGTCGTCCGCCGGCCCCGGCTGGCACGTCTACGCGCCGCTGGCGTCGACTTCCGGCATCGTGATCGTCAACCGTGGCTTCGTGCCCGACCGCTTCCGCGACCCGGCGACCCGGCCGGAGAACCTGGACCGTGAGGTCAGCATAGTCGGCCTTGCCCGCCGCTCCGAGACGCGAACGACGTTCACGCCCGAGAACGACGAGACCCGCAACGTCTGGTACTGGCGCGATCTGGCCGGCATGACCCGGTCGATGCTGCCGTCCCCGCCCGCCCCCGTCGCGCCGTTCTTCCTCGATGCGGAGGCGAGCGGGCCGGATAGTCCGGGGCCGCGCGGCGGCGCCACTCGGCTCGAGATCCCGAACAATCACTTCCAGTACGCCATGACCTGGTACGGGCTGGCGCTGACGCTGATCGGCGTCTACGCCGCGCTGGCCTGGGGCAGGCTGAAAGGCCCCGGATAGGCGGGTCTGGCCGAGGGGCGGCACCAATGACGGGACGACCGTCGCTCCACAGGCCCGCCGCGCCCAGCCTTGTCCCGGCCTGCCATCACCGATAGGGTCGCGAAGCCGGCAGCCGATCCGTCATCGACGCACACGGAAGAGCAAGACCACAGTGAAATACGTCAGCACGCGAGGGCAAGCTCCCGAGCTCGGTTTCGAGGATGTGCTCCTGACCGGCTTGGCTCGGGACGGTGGCCTGTATTTGCCGGTCGAGTGGCCCGAGATCTCGCCCGCCGCGATCGCACGCATGTCGGGTGCCTCCTACGAAGCCGTGGCGCTGGAGGTCATGCGCCCGTTCATCGGCGGCGAAGTTCCGGACCCGGACCTCGAGGCAATCATCGCCGACGCCTACGCCACCTTTCGCCACCGGACGGTCGCGCCGCTGGTCCAGATCGGCCCGTCGGACTGGGTGCTCGAGCTGTTCCACGGCCCCACGCTGGCTTTCAAGGACGTTGCCATGCAGGTGCTCGCGCGCCTGATGGACCGCGCCCTGGCGCGC
>JBGSJD010000469.1:0-1752 GCA_041742195.1 Hyphomicrobiaceae bacterium | reverse complement strand
CGACGGGGCTGCTGTTCGAGGGCAAGCGGTGCGTCGGCGTCGCCTACGCCAAGGGCGGGCGCGGCGGCGAGCGCATCGAGGTGAAGGCGCGCCGCGAGGTGATCCTGGCAGGCGGCACGTTCAACTCGCCGCAACTGCTGAAACTCTCCGGCATCGGTGCGCCGGACGAGCTTTCGGCGCTCGGTATCAAGGTGCGTCACGCGCTGCCGGGCGTCGGCGAGAACCTGCGCGATCATTACGCGCCGCGCTTCACGTGTCGCGTGCAGGGCATCGAGACCATCAACGAGCGCGTCAACGGACTGAAACTCGCCGAGGAAGTGGTGAAGTGGGTGGTCGGCAAGCCGTCGGTGCTCTCCGTGCCCCCGACCGTGGTCTACGCATTCTGGCACTCTGGCGAGACGGCGGAAAGTTCCGACATCCAGCTGACCTTCACACCTGCGACGTACCGTGAGGGCGTGCAGGGCGAGCTCGAAAAGGAACCGGGCTTCACGGTCGCCTCGTGGCAGCAGCGCCCCGAGAGCAAGGGCTGGGTGCGGCTCAGGGCCAACGACCCGTTCGCAGCCCCGGTCATCCAACCGAATTACCTCGCCGAGGAGATCGACCGCCGCGTGCTGCTCGCCGGCATGAAGCTCGCGCGCCGCCTGATGCACACCGAGCCCCTGAAGCCCTACATCGCCTACGAGGACTTCCCCGGCCCCAACGTGCACTCGGACGACGAACTGATGGGTGCCGCCAGGCAGCGCGGCACCACGACGTTCCACCCGATGGGAACCTGCAAGATGGGCCCCGCCACCGACCGCATGTCGGTGGTCGACGACCAATTGCGCGTGCACGGCATCGAGGGCCTTCGCGTGGCAGACGCCTCGATCATGCCGACCATGCTGTCGGCGAACCTCAATGCCGCGACGATCATGATCGGCGACAAGGCCTCCGACATGATCCGCGGCCGGCAACCGCTCGAGGCCGCCCGGGTCTGACGGGCAGCTCAGGGCAACGCCGCCAGGTCAGAACGGCACGTCGTCCGCGTCGACGACGCGTTTGCCGGACTTGGCGGCTGGTGCCTTGGCCTTGTCGTCGCCGGCAGCTTTCGCACCTTTGGCGGCTCCGCCCTTGGCCGCTGCCGCCGTCTTCGTCGCAGCCTTCTTCTTCGCGGGTTTCTTGGCCGGCGTCTCGCCGTCGGCGCTCGCGGCCTTGGCCTTGGCAGCGGGCTTCCCCGCCGATTTCTTCGCCGCAGTCTTCTTCGGCTTACCGCCGCCCTTGGCGATCTTCTCGGCGAGCAGCGCGACGGCCTCCTCGACGGTCAGCGTCTCCGGCTTCTTCGACTTCGGCACCGTCGCATAGACCTTGTCGTGCGCGACGTAGGGACCGTACTTACCTTCGAGCACCTGCATCTTGCCGCCCCCTGCCGGATGCTCGCCGAGATCGACGATCACCTTCGGCTGCGCGCGCTGGAAGCGCCCCCCCTTGCCACCGCCCGCCGCCTTCTCCGCGAGCACGGTGACGGCCCGGTTGATGCCTATCTCGAACACGTCGTTGGCGCTCTCGAGGTTGGCGTACTTGCCGTCGTGCAGGATGAATGGCCCGTAGCGGCCGAGGCCGGCAGTGATCATATTGCCGCTCTCGGGATGCAGGCCCACCTCGCGCGGCAGGTTGAGGAGCTTCATCGCCAATTCGAGATCGACACTCGCCGCGTCGATACCCTTCGGGATCGACGAGCGCTTGGGCTTGGCGTCATCGTAGTCCGTTGCCTCG
>JBGSJD010000468.1:0-3079 GCA_041742195.1 Hyphomicrobiaceae bacterium | reverse complement strand
CGCCACGGCGCGGCCGTTGATGGTGATCTCGACCGGGGCGGCGGCCGCGGCGGCATCCGCGGCGTCCTCTGGCATCTCGACCTTCAGGTCGAAGCGGGCGCCCGAGAGGATCTCGGCGCGGTCGAGGGGATAGATCGTCTGTGCCACAGCGACAGGGCTCGCCAGGGCGGCGCAGAGGAGGACGAACACCAGATGCAGCATGGTCTTTCCACGTCCAGGCGGGCCGTCGCCAAGGGGACGGTGCCCCGATTGGGGTTGACCGGCGCCACCCCGGCAGCCTACGACCTCGCGAAGCTCATTCGTGCGTTCACTCAGTCGAGGATAGACGCGAGACCATGACAGCCGGAAGTCGCATCGACGCGCGCTTCGCCGCGCTCCGCCAGGAGGGGCGCGCCGGGCTCGTGACCTTCCTGACCGCAGGGGATCCGGACCTCGAAACGTCGGCGCGCATCCTCGACGGGCTGCCGGCGGCTGGTGCGGACGTCATCGAACTCGGCATGCCGTTTTCCGATCCGATGGCAGACGGCCCGGCCATTCAGGCGGCGTCCCAGCGGGCGTTGGCCGCCGGCATGACGCTCCGGAAGACGCTGGCGATGGTCGCCCGGTTCCGCGAACGGGATACGACGACGCCGATCATTCTCATGGGATACTACAACCCGATCTATGTCTTCCCGGCGCCTGCGTTTCTCGATGCCGCAAAGGCCGCCGGGGTCGACGGGCTGATCGTCGTCGACGTGCCGCCGGAAGCCGACGACGAACTGTGCCTGCCGGCCCGTGACCGTGGGCTGGCGTTCATCCGGCTCGCGACGCCGACGACGGATGCGCGCCGCCTGCCGCAAGTGCTCGCGAATGCGTCCGGCTTCGTCTATTACGTGTCGATCACGGGGATCACGGGCGCTGCCGCCCCCGTGGCGAGCGACGTGCATGCGCAGGTGAAGCGCATCAAGGCGCAGACGCAGCTCCCGGTTGCGGTCGGTTTCGGAGTGCGAACGCCGCAGCAGGCCCGTGCGATCGCGGAAGGGGCCGATGCCGTGGTGGTCGGATCGGCGCTGGTAACCAAACTCCAGGAGTCCCTCGGCCCCGGCGATGCGGCCGGTCCCGGGACGGTCTCCGGAGTGCTAGACTTGGTGAAGGAGCTCGGCCAAGCCTTGCGGCAGCCCTGAGCGGACGCCTCGGGCGCATGGCCGTCATATGCGTTTCGCCTTCTGATCGGATCTCGATCCGACGGCGCAGTCAACGGCATATGTGCCTGGGTTCAAGGAGCCTAGAGAGTTGAACTGGATCAACAACGTCGTTCCGCCGAAGATCCGCAGCCTGCTCACGACGCGCCGCGAGCCGCCAGACGATTTCTGGCGCAAGTGCGGTGGTTGCGGGCAGATGACGGATAAGAAGGCGCTGGAGCAGAACCAGTTCGTGTTCCCGTGCTGCAACCACCACGACCGGGTGGATGCCAAGTCGCGGCTCCGGCTCCTGTTCGACAAAGGGGAGTTCACGATCGTCGCTGCGGCCGAGGTGCCGCTCGATCCGCTGAAGTTCCGCGACGGGAAGCGGTATACCGACCGCCTCAAGGAAGCCAAGATCAAGACCGAGCTGACGGACGCCGTGCTGATCGGCGAGGGGACGCTCGACGGCCGCCCGATCACGGCGGCGGCGCAGGATTTCCGGTTCATGGGCGGTTCGCTCGGCATGGCGGCCGGCGAGGCCGTCGCGACGGCGATGGAGCATGCCGTCGACAAGCGGACGCCGTTCATCCTGTTCGCGGCCTCGGGTGGTGCGCGCATGCAGGAAGGCATCCTGTCGCTGATGCAGATGCCACGTACGACCATCGGTGTGCGCCGGCTCCGAGCCGCGCGGCTGCCGTACATCGTCGTCCTCACCGATCCGACGACCGGCGGCGTGACCGCGTCCTATGCGATGCTGGGCGACGTCCACATCGCGGAGCCGGGGGCGCTGATCTGCTTCGCGGGGCCGCGGGTCATCGAGCAGACCATCCGCGAGCAGTTGCCGGAAGGCTTCCAGCGGGCCGAGTATCTGCTGGCGCACGGCATGGTCGACATGGTCGTGCATCGCCACAAGCTCAGGGACACGCTGTCGCGTGTCGTCCGCGTGCTCGGGAGTGGCCAGGGAGACACGGCCGGGCGTGCGAAGGGCTCGCGCGGTGCGCGGGGACGGGCAAACGGCCATCTGAACGGCTCGGCGCTCGACGGCAAGGAGATGGAAGCGCTCGCGCGTGAGGGTAACGCGCTGATCGAGCCGGTTGGCGACGAGGAGCGCTTCCCAACGCGGAAGGCCGACGCGCGGACCGGGCGGGGCGAAGAGGGCAAGTCCAAGACCGGGGGCGGGGCCAAAGGGACGGCGTGAGGACGCGCTGGCCACCGCGATGCGACGGCTCGCGTGACCACCCATCCCAGTGGCGGCGATCGCGTTGCCTCGCACTGGCCGCCATACCGCGGGCGTCTGCCGACTAGCGATACGACGACTGGAGTGGGGGCCCATGGCACGCCTCGACGAGACGCTTGCGAGACTGAAGGCCCTGCACCCGCTGTCGATCGACCTGTCGCTCGGGCGCATCGAGCGGCTGCTCGCGGAACTCGGCCATCCCGAGCGGAGGCTGCCGCCCGTCATCCACGTCGCCGGCACGAACGGCAAGGGCTCGGTCTCGGCGTTCCTGAAGGCCATGATCGAAGCAGCGGGCAAGCGCACGCATGTCTACACGTCGCCGCATCTCGTGCGGTTCGGCGAGCGCATCCAGATGGCAGGGCCGGCCGGTCAGCCCGGCGTGCCGATCGATGACGATGCCCTGATCGCGTTGCTCGAGCGCGTTGAGCAGGTCAACGACGGCGCCCCCATCACGTTCTTCGAAATCACCACGGCGGCGGCGCTGCTCGCGTTCGCGGAAAGCCCGGCGGATGCCGTCGTGCTGGAGGTGGGGCTCGGCGGGCGTCTCGACACGACGAACGTCGTGCCGCCGCCGCTCGTCTCGGTGATCACGCCCATCGCCCTCGATCACGTCGAGAGGCTCGGCCCGACGCTGGCGCACATCGCGGCCGAGAAGGCCGGCATCCTGAAGCGGGGCACG